>JARKQW010000395.1 GCA_029974695.1 Syntrophobacteraceae bacterium
CGGTCCGCCTGTGGGACACCGCCAACGGAACCTGCCTGCAGGTTTTCCCTGGAGAAAAGGTCGGCGTGAACGCCGTGGCTCTCAGCCGTGACGGCCGCCTGGTTCTCGGAGGGGGAGTCTCGGGAATCCTGCATCTGTGGGAGGCATCCACCGGCCGGCTCCTCCGGTCCATCGCGGCATCCCCCGGGGGCCTGATCCGTGCCGTGGATTTAGCCCCCAACGCCCAAACGGCCGCCTCGGGGGACGTCTTTGGAAACCTCTGCCTCTGGGACCTGGAAACCGGCGGGTGTGCCCGACGATTCAAAGGACATTCCGGAGAAATCTTTGGGGTTTGTTTCTCTGAAGACGGGAGGTCCCTGCTTTCCGCTGGCGGATGGGAAAAGAAACTGCGCATCTGGGAAGTGGAAACGGGATGCAACCGCACGACCCTGGAAGCGGAAAACGGGGTCCTCTCCGTCGCTCTTCACCCCGGGGGAACTCTTGCCGTCACGTCGTGCCGCAATGAGATCCGCCTCTGGCAATTGCACCTGGGAGGGCCCCCTTTCCGGGCTCCGTTCGTGTTGTGCGGAGCCCGGAGCACCGAGGAGGTACTCTCGGTGCGGACGGCCTTCGAGAGAGACTTGGACCGGGCGCGGTCCGCCCTGGCGCGCCGAGACTGGAACGGGGCCCTGGGTTTTGTGCGGTCGGCCCGTGCCCGGCCCGGCCTTTCGAGAGATCCGGCCGCTATGGACCTCTGGCTGCAGCTCTACGGAAAACTGCCCCGGAAATCTTTGAAAAACGGGTGGACGGTCCGGACCATCCGGGCCTTCCAGGCAACGATCTCCTTTCTGTGTCTGAGCCCGGACGGTCGCCTAGCCCTGGTTCTGGGCAAAGACGGGGAAGCTTTGGGGGGTACCCGGCCCGACTTGCGGCTCTTCGACGTGGTCGACGGGACCCTTCTCCGGCAACTGGACGGCGAGGATCGCGGGTTCGAGGAGGCCTGCTTTGCTCCATGCGGCCGGGTCGCCTATTTTGCTCGGGGACACACCTCCCCCCAGCACAATCGCAGCCTCGGGATCTGGAATCTTCAAACAGGAGCGGTGGAAGCCGAATTCCCAACCACCTCCCAGTTCCAATCCGCCCTTTGTGCCGCTCCCGACGGAAAGCGTGTATTCCTCCAACAGGGATCGGCGGTCGTTTTCTACGACCTTGCCGCCCGGGAGTTTCTCTTCTATATCCGGGACCCCGAAGGTCCCATGGAACCCCTGTACCCTACGCCCGACGGCCGCTTTCTCCTGACGGGAACCCCCGGCGGGGTACTGCGATGGTGGGACCTGGCCACCCGGACGCCGGTCCGCACCATCACCCGGCAGCAAGGGACCGTCCGGAGAATATCGGTGAGCGGCGACGGCCGTTGGGCCGCCACCGCCGGGGAGGACCAAAGAATCCGATTGTGGAACCTCGAGGACGGCACCCCCGGGCCTGTCCTCCCCGGCTACACGGGGGGCGGCCCGGCCCTGAGCTTTGATGGTCGAATCGTCGCAGGCTCGGTAGAGAACCGCATCTGCGTGTGGGACCTGGAAACAGGGCTATTGGTCCGCACCTTTGAAGGCCACTCCGAACCCCCCGATTTTGTTCGGTTGAGCCGAGACAGCGCGACGATGGTCAGTGCAGGGCGGGACGGAACCCTGCGTCGCTGGATCTTGGATTGGGAACTCGAGGAGCGCCAAACACCCGCCGAGAGGGAACAGCCTTGCTGCACCAGCACCACGCCGCTCTGAGGGAGCCGGGTTCGAGACCGTCTCAAGACCGCTTTCGCACCGCTCATGGTCGTTCCCTCCGGGGGCTTTCCGGGCAGTGATTCCCGGGTTGGAGGCCGGGGCGGCGGCGGCCGTTTCATCCCCGGGACGCCCCACGGAGTGCATACTCCGGGTCGACATGCGCATCGGAACTGAAGAAAGGAGATTGCCGTGCAATACTCTCCGGGCATTGAGATCGCCATGGCCCTGGCCCTGAACGAAGCCACCGTGGGAGAGTTTCGCGAGATCCGGCCGGAACACGTCCTCATGGCCGCCCTCAAGTTTAGTGAAATGGAAGGGGAGGTCCTGGAAAAGTCCCTGGGGAACCTGGTGCCCCTGGATCTTCTCCGGGACGAGCACCGGGGAATTCGGCAGTTTCTCCGATCTCGGGGGATCGACTCGAAGCCGCTGCGCAGAAGGCTTCGAGATCTGCTGGGCAAAGGAGGTTTTCCTTCCCGGGGCTCGGGCCTGCACCGGTCGGCGGAAACCCGGCGCTTTTTTGCCGCCGCCGAAGCCCTGGCCCAAAAGGAGGGAACCGAAGTCTGCTCGTGCCTCCACCTGCTGTGTGCCCTCCTGGACTCCCCCACTCCGGCCGTTGCCGCCGTCTTCGGCCCCGGGGATTCTTCCCCCGCGGAGGAGGAGCCCCTCCCCCTCGAGGAGAAGCCCCCCGAGCCTGCCCGGGATCTCGGGAGGCTCACGGAGATTTTGAAAGAGCTTCGTGGGACCCTTCTTTCCCGGGTCTTCGGCCAGGACCACGCAATCCAGACCTTCGTGGAAGGCCTCTTCAATGCCGAAGTGACCGCCGCGGCGGACACGGATCGAAGAAAGCCCAAGGCCGTGTTCGTCTTTGCCGGGCCCCCGGGAGTGGGCAAGACCTATCTTGCCGAATGCGGGGCCCGGACCCTGGGAAAACCCTTCCGCCGCTTCGACATGAGCGGGTATTCGGACCCCATGGGCGCGGTGCTCCTGGCGGGCGCCCAGCGAAGCTATCAGGGAGCGGGCCCCGGACAGCTCACGGAATTCGTGCGGGATCATCCCGATTCGATCCTCCTCTTCGATGAAATCGAGAAGGCCCACCTTTCCGTCCTGCACCTTTTCCTCCAGGTCCTGGATTTGGGGAGCCTCGAGGACAGGTACCTCCAGGAACCAATCCCTTTTCGGGACACCGTTCTCATCTTCACCACCAACGCGGGCCGGTCTCTTTACGACGACGGGGACACGGGAGGAGCCGGGTCCGGCCTCGGCATTTTTCATCGGAAGACCGTTTTGAACGCCCTCGCGACGGAACGGGACCCGCGAACCCGGGAACCCTTCTTTCCCCCGGCCATCTGTTCCCGCCTGGCTACGGGATACCCGATTCTTTTCAGCCGGTTGGGGGTATGCGAGCTCGAACGGATTGCCGCCTCGGAACTCGAACGACAGGGGTCTTTGCTCGAGAAGCAATATGGAAAGCCCATCCAGTTCGGACCGCTCCTTCCCTTCTGCCTGGTGCTGCGGGAAGGAATCCCCACCGATGCCCGGACCGTTCGATCCCAAGCGGAGACTTTCGTCAAGTCCGAAATCTTCCGCTTTTGTTCCCTCAACACCCCGGAACACCTGAGGACCGTCTGGGACGAGGCGAGGAGCCTTCGGTTCGACCTGGACTCCGCCGAATCCATCAGCGAAGAGGTTCGGTCGTTTCTCGAACCCCGGACCCGGTTCAAGGTTCTGCTGGCGTGCCGTCCGGAACCGGCGGACCTGTGGTTCGGGGGTATTGCCGAGATGGACCGGAAGGTGGCCGCCGATCTCGCAGACGCACAAAACATGCTGGCGGCGGGGGATTTCGACCTGGTCCTTCTCGACCTGTGGTTCGGACAGGCCCGGGGCTCGGGGGAAACCGCCGGGTCCCAGCCGCAAACCATGGCCCAGTTCGACCATGTGCCCGTGGCCGCCCGGGGAATACGCCGGGGCCTGGAGCTGCTGCGCATCCTCCGGGAGAAAGTTCCCGAGCTTCCCTGTTACCTCCTCTCCTCAGCGGCCGGGACTCCGTTTCCCCGGATCGACGACGAGCTTTTACTCGAGTGCGTTCGAGCGGGAGGGGTGCGGGGCGTCATCGAGGCCCCCGAGGCGTTCCCGGAAAAGACCCCGGGCACGTCTCCCCCGGACCTCTCCGCCAGGATACGGGAGGTCGCCGAAAAGCTTTACCGGGAAAAGAAGGCCGCGGAACTGGGATCCCAAAACCGGGTGCTATCCTTCGACACGGCTCCGGGCCTCTCCCGGCAGGAGGAGATCCTCATCCGGCTTCGGAACCTTCGAATGGTTCGAGCCGCCGCCGCTGAAGACGTGTCCCAGATGATCCGGGACGCCGAAAGGCCGGAAACCCGGTTCGCCGACGTCTACGGTGCGGCCTCGGCCAAGGCGGAACTCGAATACATCGTCCGGTGGCTCAACGATCCGAAGCAATACCGGCAACTTGGGCTAAAGCCCCCCCGGGGAATCCTTCTCTACGGGGACCCGGGAACGGGGAAAACCATGCTGGCCCGAGCCCTGGCAGGGGAAAGCCGCGCGGCGTTCCTCGTGGAATCGGCTTCCTCCTTTGTGACCAAGTGGGTGGGAAGCGGTCCCGAAAACGTTCGGAACCTCTTTGCCCGGGCCCGGCGCTACGCTCCGTCCATTATTTTCATCGACGAGATCGACGCCATCGGAAAGAAACGGGAGGGGGGCCCGTCGTCCCGTCCCCAGGAGGAAACCCTCAACGCCCTTCTGACGGAAATGGACGGGTTCGGCACGTCCACGACCCGGCCCGTCGTTGTCCTGGCGGCCACCAACCTGGTCGAGCACCTGGACGAAGCCTTGAAGCGACGGTTCGACCGGGAGATCGAGGTGGACAAGCCGGACCGGGGGGCGCGGGAGGCGTTTCTGCGAAGCCGGCTCCGGGGAAGCCCTCACCGACAGGTGTCCGATGCCGTCATCCATCGCATGGCGGGCCAGTCGGCCAACATGACCATCGCGGACCTGGATCGCGTGATCCAGGCGGCGGGACGAGCCGCCTCCCGAGGCGACGGAATCATTACGGATCCAATCATCGAGGAAGCCTTCGAGACCATGCGCAT
>JARKQW010000412.1 GCA_029974695.1 Syntrophobacteraceae bacterium
CGAAATCTTCCGCCCCAGGGACGATTCCGGTACCATGGAAACGAGGAGGCGGTAGGAATCGAAGTCCAGGGACGCCTTTCGCTGGAGGAGCTTTGCGGTGTCGCTTCGGGCCAAGTCTTCTCCCAGGGAGGAATCGTCGGCGGTCTTGAGGGCCGCCGCATAGGGGATCTTCAAAAGGGAACCCGGAGGGTGGCGCGCCGCAAGATCTCCCCTGGTATCCAACACCCGGGCCGAGGGCACGCTGAGGAGAACGTAGCTGAAGTCCTCTTCCCGGGAAGCCCGGGAGGGATGAAGGATCTTGCGGATCTCCTCGGAAACGGCGCAGGGCTTGTCGGGCCATCCGTACCAGGAGACCAGCCGGGCCAGGGTCTCACGGTTTGCCCGGTCCAGGGGGGCCCCGGCGGCCGCTCTTTTTCTCAGGTGGTCCAGTTCTGCCCGGCGGGGCAGTTCCTCCGGCGCCCGGCCCGAAAGCTCCCCGCTGAAGCTCATGGCGGCGGCCTCCTCGGCCCAAACCGGGAGTTTGCCCCCACAGGTTCGATGGGCGGCCTCGTGCAGGATCTCGTGCCGAAGATAGACCTCGGGGCCCAGGCCTCCGAGAGGGCTTTCCCGAAGGGACACGACGCCGGGTCGCCAGCCGCCCGCATGAGTCGACTCGAGGGCGCCCGAAGATCCTGCGGGATAGACCCTCAGGGGCTCTTCCACCGTGGGGGTTCGATACCCCCTAGATCGGAGCTCCTCGACGGCCTCGGAACCATGTCGGGCCAATTCCGGCGAATGAACCAGGGAACCGAAAAAAAGAATGGCCGCTCCCGCTTCCAGGAGAAAGGACCTGCCCATCATGGACGCCAACGTCTTCAGGGTGCCGTCTCTTTCATAGATCCCCCGGGGGCCGACACCGAGCCCGCCCGGGATGCCCGGCGGTTCCCGCCTATTCCGCTCGGACGCTTTGGGCTTCCGTGTTTCCCTGGATGCTTTCGTCGTACATGTCGTAGGCCCGGGCCGGAGGAACCGTCGCCCGGCCGGAGAAGGCCACTTGCCAGACCTGGTAGAGGATGAGCTCTCCCGTGGGCAGCACCTGGGCTACTCGAACGGTCTTGTCCGGGTGGCGCTGGGTTTCCTTGATGTTTGCCCAGTAGCTCTCCTCCGGGGGACGGATTCCCCCGTCGGCCAGGTAGGCGGCATCCTCGTCGACGGCCCGGCCCAGGGAAGGAATCCCGTCCTCGACCACCACAAACCGGCTGGGGACCGTCTTCAAATCCTGCTTGTCCCTGCGCACCTTCACTTCGCTCACCACCAGCTCCCCCTTGCGCAGAGGTCGAGAGAGGTCCAGGGCCTCGGTGGTCCCGCCCCGGATGCGAAGCAGGGTCCTTTGGACCGACAACCCCCGAGCCGTAGGCTGCACGGAACCGTACGGGACCTCGACGGTCACCGATCCCAGGGCCGACTCCGTAGGCTCGATGCCGGCCAGCTGCAAGCTCTCCAGGTCCTCGAACGTTCCCGGTGCGGAAAAGGTGCCGATGAATCCGGACGGAACCCTGGAGAGTTCCCCGAGTAGGCCGCCGTCCTTCCGGAGTACTGCAACCCTACGGGATTTTTCCTGCTTCTCCCGGGCCCACGCCGCCGCTTCCCGGCTGAGGACCCCCCGGGAATTGAAGATCACCTGGGCTGTGTCGAAGGTACAAATCCAGAAGCCGTTTCTCAGCTGGGATAAAAGGAGCCCCTTCAACCGAGATTCCAGGGGTTCGGGCAGGGCCTTGAGATCGTCCAGGACCCCCAGCCCGGCGGAAACCACGGAAGGCACCCCGAATTCAAAACCCATCCCCCGGAGAAACCCTGAATCCCCCCGGACCTCCCGGAGGTACAGGTCTGGATCGAACCGGTCCAGGGCTTCCTGCAGCCGCACCACGAGGTCCCGCTCCACCGAGGTGGTTTTGAAACGATCGTTGAAACGGTTCCAGCTCCTTCCCTTGAAGGCGGCAAAGATCCGGAGGGAGTAAACCAGGTCTTGCAGGGAGGCGTCCCGGTTGCCCGCCACCCGCTCCACAAAGGCGACCTGGTCCTCATAGGGCTGGTTGTAGGGAACGGTTTCGGCAAACCTCGAGAGCTCATAGCCTCTCAGGGCCGCTTCCCCGCTGAGGGCTTTCCCTTTCGAGCTCGCCAGCCACGCGGTGCCGTTGTTGAACGCCCGCTGAGCCCCCTCGATCTTGAGCTCCTCGGCAAACTTGAGGGCATAAAGAGCCGTGAGGGTGACCGGAAGGGACGAATGGGGGTCCGAGGGCCACAGACCGAAGCCCCCGTCGGACTTCTGGTTGCGGATGATCTTCTTGATGCCCAGGGCGGCGTTCTTCTCGGCCCGGGCGAGCACCGGGGCCAGGGATCCCAGCTCCGGGGGAGCGATTCCCGCCTTTCGCACCAGGTCCATCAGCACCAGGTTCGGGATGGTGGAATGGACGAGCTGCTCCGTGCACCCGAAGGGATAGGAAACCAGGACCGCCGCCGCGTTGAGGGCCGCTCCCAGCAGACCCGAGCTGATCTGGATTTTGAGATCGAGAATCTTTGCCCGGGGGCCCGGTTGCCCGGGTTCCCGACTCTCTTGCAGGCTCCCCGGGGCCCGGGACGGAGGAAGAGCCCCGGATCGGGAATCGAGGAGCCCGCTCCATTGGGGGACCAGCCGGTCCTCCTGCTGGGTGCAGGAAAAGGTCTGTTTCATGGCCGAGGGTTTGAGGGGAATCTCGAAGTCCTCGGCACCGCCCACATGGATCTTTACCCGGGTCTCGATTCCCACGTTAAGGACGGCTCGACCTTCGTGTCCCGCGGCTTCCACGGTCAGGGGGGACAGTCTTTCCCCCTGCTTTTCCAGGGTAAAGTTCTCCCGGGTCTTTCCTTCCTTGAGAAGGGCCGGGCCGGTCAGGGTCCGCCGGGACGTCAGGGAGACGGCATCGGACAGGCGACTCGTGGTTTTCAATTGCAGGGTGGCGGTTTCCCCTTGTCGCAGGAACTGGGGCGCGATCACTTCCTGGGTGATGTCCGAGACCGTTCGGAACCCCCCCAGGGCCTCCCCCACCCGGCCGCCCTTGTCCACGGCCATGGCGGTGATTCGCCACTCGGTGACGTTGGCGGGAAGGTCCACGGTGACGGTAGCCCGGCCCCCGGCGTCGGTGACCACATGGGGAAACCAGCCCGCGGTGTCCCGCAGGGCTTTCTTGGGCAGTCTGCTCTGGGCTTTGAGGGCTCCCAGCTTGAAGTTGGGCTTCTTTAGAAAATCCGCGTACCCGTATCCCTGGAGCTCGTCCGAGTAAAAGGTGGCAAGATTGAGCCGGGGCAAGGGGTAAAAAAAGTCGAAAATGCCGGGGCGAAACTCGGGCTGAACCGCGTAAACCGCCCGGTCCACGATCATCACGGCCAGTTCCGTGTCCGGGGAAGGGGCCCCCCGGGAGTCCTTGACCTCGAGGTGCACCGGGAAGGGTTTGAGGGGCTCGGTTTCTTCCAGTTCGGGGCGAATGGAAATATCGAGGCGCTTGGCCCGGGGGATGATCCGGAATCCCAGGGTCTGTTCCCGGTACCGGCCGCCGCCGCTGGGGACGGTCACGGTGTGATAGAACCCCGTTCCATACTCGGGTTTGGCCTCCACTTCGAGCAGGCAGCTTCTTCCCCGGAAATCCCCGGAGCGGGTTTCGTAGATCTTGCGCCCGGCAAAGGTTTCCCAGAGGACTCCTTTTTCCCCCTGTCCCCAGTTGGGGGGAAGAAGCACAAAGACCCGGGCTTTTTCCCCTGGGCTCAAGAGAGTGCTCGCGGTGTAGAGCTCGAGTTCCCGGTTTTCCACCACCGTTTCTCCCGGGGCGCCCCCCACGATAAGCAGGGCCGGCTGAGACCCGGCGGGCCTCTTCATGGGCTTGCCCTCGAGGGTATCGAGGACCGCCACCGCCGAATATCGTCCCGGTTTGGACATCTCGGGGAGGGGGACCCGGGCGTTTCCCCGGTCATCGGTGATAAAAGAGAGCTTCACGGATTCCGGGGCCCTTTGAGGCCCCGGCTCCAACCTCACGTCCAGGACGCCTCCCCCCCTGGGGGCGGGCTTCCCGTCCGGGTAGGCGGTGTGCACCAGCAGGGAAAGGTCCTTGTCTCCCGCCTGGGCGATGTTCCTCGAGAAGCGAACCGAGGCGTGGGCTTCGGAAAGGGTCACGGGGATGTTTTCCGTGAGCACCGCCGAGGTCCCGGCCGGGTCGAGGGCGCGCACCATCAGGGTGTAAATCCACTCTTCGTCCTTCTGAGAGGGCAGCCGGGGGACCATGAACTCGAAGAGGACCTCCCCGCCCTCGCCGATGGTCGGGGCCGAATCCCAGGAATTGTCCGCGGACTTGTTCCCGAGGGCTGCCATGCGTTCTTCCACGGAACTGTACACCCTTTTGGGGTCCGCCAAAGCCGAGGCCGATCTAACCTCCCCGGAATAATCCGTGCCTGCGCTCAGCCCGCCCCCCGCCTCGGCCACGAATTGAGGGACTTCGAACTTTTTCCGGTAAAGAAACACCTCGAACCGGGTACCCTGGGGAGTTCCGCCGCTGTATCGCCTGGCCCGAAACTTCACCGTGAACCGCTCTCCGGGCAGGATCGTCGGGCTTCGTTCCAACAGCTCGAGGTAGAAGGTGGGCTTCACGTAGTCCCGGACCCGGAATTCCCCTCCGTAGGGCTTGCCGTCGATTTCGGCCACCAGCCGATAGAGACCGGGAGTCTCCGCCTCGTCCAGGTCGAAGCTTCCGCTAAAAGAGCCGAAACCGGAGAGAGGGACCGTCGAGGCCAGGTCCGTGGCCTTGCCGTCGGCCCGGATGAGGGAGATCCGGGCGTCTTTCTGACGGAATTCCGGGATCTTCAGCTCCCCCTCGTCGAAGGAACGGACCACCCCTTTGTAGGAAAACGTCTCGCCGGGCTTGAAGATGGGCCGGTCCGTCACGATAAACACCGAATCGTCCCGGGAGACCGCCGGGAGAAAATCGGTATCCGCAAAGGCCCGGCGACCGTCGGCGGTTTCCGCCCGCACGAGGAGCTTTCCGTCCAAGGCGCCGCCGGGGCTGGTGAAGACCACCTCTCCCCGGGCGTCGGTCTTTCGGTCCAGAAAGATCCATTTCCCCCGGCCGTCACGATAGCTCACCGCCGCCTCGGCTACGGGCTCCTGGGTGCGGGTGACGATGCGAACGGCCAGTTGCTCCGAAGACTGCTTGACCTGGACGGACAAGCTGCTCACCTGCAGCAGGCACTGGGCTTCGGCTTTTCCTTGAACCGCCTGAACCAGGTAAAGACCGTCGGACAGGGGGTCCAATTCGATCCAGCGAATCTTGTATTGATCCTCCCGCAAGGCGGAATCCCCGAACCACCACCCCAGGTCCCGGGTTCCTTTTCCCCCGAACTGGAGGTCCAGGTAGTCTTCCCGGACCGTGGAAAACCCGGCCGGGGCATTGTGAATGACCTGCTGGGGCGGCGAGGCGAGCTCCCCCGAGGTCGTTTCCACGATGGCCCGGTTGAACGAGGTTCCCTGGAGGGTTTTTCTGAAGCCCGGGTCCAGCATGTCCCGAAGCCCCCGCAGAGGCGACTCCGCCCGGTTGATGCCTCGAACCACGTAATGGCCGGGATTCAGCTCCGAGAGGGGCTGCTCGTAGCTGCGGCTGATGTGCAGCTGACCGTCCAGGAAGCG
Organism: Syntrophobacteraceae bacterium; assembly: GCA_029974695.1. Lineage (GTDB taxonomy): Bacteria > Desulfobacterota > Syntrophobacteria > Syntrophobacterales > Syntrophobacteraceae > JAGPLX01. Next base: position 5,687 of record JARKQW010000412.1, read on the forward strand.
CTCCACGTTTTGGGGCCGGAGGACTCGAAGAAGAATGGGCCGGGCCGGATCGGTGTAGTCCAGCCGCAACCGGGGCTTTTCGGTGTTCGAGAAGCTCCTCTCGACGGTGAGATAGAACGGGCTCCCGGATTGAGCTACGGGCAGGGCAAGGCACAGGGAAACCAGCAAGGCTGCCGACATTGCGGTGACCCAAGGGCGAGCGTTCATCGGGACCCTCCTTCTCGGACTCTTACTTGCTTCAATCGCGCCGGTTCATTCGGGAGGCCTCCGCTCCCGGCGTAGGCCAGGACGGGAAGTGCCCGGGACACCCATTCCCCCTCGAACCGCATGGCTTCCTTGGCCTTTTCGTATTGCTGTTTCCATTCGGGGGCGAAGTCCCCGGTATCCCCGGCCTTGGCTCCCCCGGCCAGCAAGAGCTCCTTCAACCCCGCGCCGGGATTCAGGGAAACGAAGACCTGGGCCTTTTCGAGCTCATCCCGAACGGGTCCCCGGTCCCAATCGAGAACGCTCAGGGACTGGGCTTCACAGGATTCCTTCATACGCACCAGGAGGTTTCGCGAAGAGGCGGCCAGGAAAACGGTGCCTCCGCCGCACACGGCCGTGAGTTCGGGATCGGCGAGGTATCGCTTGAATCCCTCGGCCTTGTCCGGAGCGGTCTGGGCGGCAACGGCCAGGCCCACCTGGGTGATGGGGCCGTCCTGGGACGAAAGGTCCCACACCAGGGCAACCCCCGCTTCCCCGGGGAGGTTTCCCGACGGCTCTCCGGGGCCCTCGACGGCCAGGCGCCGCCATTGCTCCGGGGTCATGTCGGGCGGGATGTGAAATCCGGCCGCCGCGGAGGCGAAAACGTCCCGGGGAATCCCGGCCAGGACTCCCTTGAAAATCCGCGGGCTCAGGTGCCGGGCCGCCTTGCCCAGGGGAAACTCGACGACCCCCGGGTCTTCTGCGGACAGCCCGATGCCCAGGTGTGCCTGCCAGGTCTCGGACCCGAAGAGGACGGGCAGGACCTTCTCGAGGAAGGCCTCTCCCCGCATGGTGAGGACCAGGGGGGTTTTGGGAAGGTCCACGGGTCGAGGCGGGAGGCTCTCGAGGACGTTGAGGAGTCCCTCGAGGCTGTTGGCAAGGTAGACCCGGTCCTCGACCTGGGTGAGAAAGAGGCGCTGAGGGCCGATTCTCATCTCCAGGACGGGTTCTTTGAGGGAGGGGATTCGATAGCCGCTTCGGGCCAATCTTGCCCCGATGAGGGGCAACAGCCTCGAGGCGAATGGGCACTCGTTCCGCACGAAGGAGAAAACAAACCCCTTCCTACCGTGGGACATGTCGTAATGAAGCTCTGCGCGGGCCGCCAGGGCCTCTCGAACAAGCGTCGACAGCACGGCGCCCTCGATGCCCTCGAGCTGCAGGTCCCGGGCTCGAACTCTCCCGGCATGAATGGGATCGTAAAACAGGCCCTGGACCAACTTGGAACCCACCAGCTCCTTGGCCCGGGGATCGTTTTCCAGGAAAGAGAGAAGCCGGGGCCCGTCCAGGAAATACAGGCTGAAGGCCACGGGATGTCGCCTCACCTTCCATCGTGCCGTCTTGGGACAATGGTCGGGCCTTTTCTCGTCCAGGGAAGGTTGAAGACCCCAGGTTCGGTCTCCCCCCACCAGCTCGGGGCATTCCTCGGGGGAAGGTTCGGGAGTTTTTGCCCTGGGCTCCGGGGGCTTTCCTCCCAGCCGGGTCCGGTCGGGTGGGACCTTCTCCCCCTGGGCATCGATGAATTCGAGCTCGAGATCCAGGACGGGCAGGTCGCTTCGCACCATTTGATGCAGGCGGGTGGCCTGGAGCCGCGAGGTCGCCCAGTAAAAGACCAGGCCTGCCGCCAAGGTCCCCAGCACGGCGGCGGTCAGGATGCGGTTGGGTCTTTGGGTCTTAGTCGGTTCCACTCGTAGACTCCTAAAAAATGGGGGTTGTTCATGGTGGGAAGCCAGACGGGGTCCGGGGATTCCATGAGATCCCCCACCCGCACGACCCGGACCTGGGCCTCGGCTCCAGAAGCTCCGTTGTGGTAGACCGCCAGGGCATCGGGGCGGTTTTCCACAAAAATCATCAGGTGGTAGGGTTGGTCACTCTCGTAGGCCTTTCGAAACACCAGCAGGTCGGCGTTGCGGGCAAGGCCCAGGTCTCGGCCCTTCCTTCGAAAGTTGAAGCCCAGAAGGGTTTCGGCGTCGGCAAAGGACCCGAAAAACGGGGTTCCTTCCCGAGTGTAGCCGATCTGCCAGATCTCGGGATAGTGGGGAAAAAGCTTCCGCGATGCCGGGGACAGTGCCGGGAGATGCAGTGCCCCGGGGATTCCGTGTTCTTCTCCCTGTCGGCGGGTGCGGGGTTCCAAGGCCTCCCGGAACGCGAAGCGCACGAGCCCCGAGCAGTCCCGTTGTTTCTTCTCCCAGTTGGGACTGATTTTCCGGGCCTGGAGCAAAGCCAGCCGCGACACGGATTCCCGCAAGGATTTTTCGTCCGGGGGGTGCAGGAACGCCGACTCTTCGTCCGAGGACTCCCGGGGTTCTCCCTTTTCTTGGTACTCCTTCACTTCGGGAGGCATGTCCGAGGGAGGGTCCTGGCCGGGCACGTACACGAGGGGAGGCTGGTTGTTTCCTCGAATGACGATGTAGGCCAGGGTCTGGGTTTCACCGGGTCGGGCCAGGGGAGTTCTCACCCTTCGGCGGCTCTCGGTGGGAAGCCCTTCGTCGGTGACGATGTCCAGGTTGGCCAGGGTGTGCCGGACGGCGCCTCCCGGCCAGTAGTTGGCGTCCACCCGGAAGACGCCCGGGGGCGGTGCCGGGTGCACGTATAGGTAAGGGCCGTATCCCGCCTGGTCGAAGGAGCCGTCCTGCTGGTTGAGGAAAAAGACGGCCCCCGAGGGGGAATGGGTCTTTGCCCAGTACACGTGGCTCTTATCCGGCTCGTAGACGTGCAGGTCCGTGTAGGCGGAATCGGTGTCGTTGGTGAGCACCACCTTCAGGGGAATGGGCGGGATCACGGCTTCCACCTCGGCGGTGGCCCGGGCGGTTCCGGCCCGGTTCGAGCATTCGGCGATGAGGGTGTTCCTGCCCTTGGCGGCGGGGAATTTCCTCGCAAACGAGCCCTGGGTGGATCGCACGAAGTAGCGAACGCCGTTGAGGGTGACGGTGACGGGATCGGCCGTGGGGTCGGAACAGGTGCCCGCCACCTCGATCTGCATGGCCGACGTCCAGCCGCCTTCGGGCTTCGAGAGCGTCAGGACCGGCATCTCCGTACCCTGTCCCCCCAGGGGCTTTCCCCGGCGGGCCGTAACGTCCTCGTCTTCCGACGGGGTCCCCCCTGCCGAAAAGGGAAAAAAGGCGGGGAAGAAGGCAAGCAGCAAAAGACAGGACTTGACTCTTGTGACCATGGCAACCCCTTTCTCGGCCTGCCAAGGGCCCGTGGGAAATGGAAGGATGGGAGGGCTCGACCATGGGTCCTTCGGGAGCCCCGGTCATCTTGTACCGCATTTTGCGATTTGCATCCAGAACTCCCCTTCCCAAGGAATTCGATTTCGAATATGGTCCGATCACTCCGGAAAGAAAGGATCGCGGAAGTGAGAAAACCTCTGCCCTATGACCTTCGTTTGACGACCACGGGTTCCGGGGTCGGATACTTTGCGGCCGTTCCGGCTTTGGAAGCGAGCTTTGACCAGGACCTGGCTTACCTTCGGGAATGCCCCATGGATCAGTTCATGCACAACCATCTCCTGGAGATGGTCGGCAGGCTCGATCTCGAGACCGCCCGTCAAATCCTCGAGATGGCCGGGGACCGAGATCCCGTGGTGACGGTCCTTCTCTACGAGGCGTCCCTGACCTTCCCGGCGCTCGCTCCCCTGGGGGCGGGTTTCCAGCCCCGGGAAATCGCCCGTTTGCTCGAGTACACCCCGTTGAATCATGCCCGGTGGAGCCTCCTCGAGGACCGAACCCTCCATTCCCGGTGGATCGAGCTTTTCGACCGGAATCTTTCGCAACACGAACCTCTTCCGTCCCCGGACGATGCCGGTCTCCCCTTTCCTTACGATCCGACGGAGCCGGCGAGGGGCGCTTCTCCTCCCGTGCACGTGGGCGAAATCTGCGGGGGTGTTGCCCGGCCCTCCGGCGGGAAAGCCCCCGCGGATCCCCCGCCGGGGGAGACGGCCCGGCGTGCTCTCGAGAGGCTTCAGGCCCTGGGCGTCGTCGCCGGGGAGGAGACCCGGCATACCTCGTCGCTGAGCCCCCACGGATTTCTTCGAAGGTGGAAGATGGAGCGCACCGTCGAGAACGGCTGCCTGCACTACAGCCTCTCCGGAATCCAGACCAGCTACGGCAAGGGACCGACGCCCGATGCCGCCCGGGCCTCCTACGCCATGGAAATGGCGGAACGCTGTTCTTCCTTTGCCTCCATCGGTCCGGAAGGGGTCCTCGGGACCCGCAGGAAATACCCGCTGGTCCACGACCGCCTCAGCCGCCTCCGGGAGCAGGGCCGAGCAGCGTTGGACCCCAACGAGCTTCCCCTGGAGGCCCCTTACGCCGACCAAGCCCTCTACTGGATGGAAGGGGAAGAACGGAAAGGGGGGACTACCCGGCCCGTCCTGGTCCCCGTTCAGTGTGTCTTTCTCTTCTGCAACCTGGATGAAATCTCGCTTTTCAGCGGATTGGGATCCACGGGCCTGGCTTCGGGAAACAGCCGGGAACAGGCCCGGGTGAGTGCCTTGCTCGAAGACCTCGAACGACACGCCGAGGCGACGATCCCGTATCATCCCCGGCACTGTTTTCGATTGGAATCCCGGGACCCCGAAATTGCGGACCTGCTGGCGGACTACGAAAAACGAGGCATTCATGTCCGGTTCCAGGATCTCACCACGGAACTGGGAATCCCGTGCTACAAATCCTTCGTGGTGGGCCCCCGGGGAGAGATCGTCAAGGGCACGGGGGCTCACCTCGACGGCAGGAAAGCCCTGCTGTCGGCTCTCATGGAAACTCCCCATCCCTATCCCGGGGGACCCCATGCCACCCGAAAGTCGGAAGACCTTCCCACCCGGGTCCTCGAGGAGCTGCCCGATTGGGACCGGGGAAGTTGGAAGGAAAACCTCGATGTCCTGGAAAGGCTCCTGGAGGCCAACGGCTTTCGCGCCGTGTACGTGGATCTCACCCGGGAGGACCTGGGCATCCCCGTGGTAAAGGCAATCGTTCCCGGCATGGAGCTCACCGCGGATTTCGACCGGTTCTCGAGGGTAAGCCGCAGGCTTTTCGTCAACTACTGGAAGGATTTCCGACGGGAAAACCCGGCCCGTGGCACGGATCCGACCCGGTGATTACTCTTTAGGGAGGCGCCGTTCCGGATGCGCCGATCATCACCGGAAGGGAAAAGAGGTGACGTTTCCATGGAAAAATCTTCACTGCATCGAACGAACTACCAGACGCTCCTCGAACTGGCGAGGGCTTACAACATCAAAGTGGTCGAGGCGCACGGGCTGGATACCCGCAAAGGGGTTCGCTTCCGGCGGGACGGGCTCGACTGGATCGCCCTGGATACGGACTTGGCGGCCTGCGAAAAGACCCGGACCCTGGGGTACCTGCTGAGAAACGAGCCAAAGAGTGTGGCGTCCAAGGCAAAAATCGAGGGGGATTTCAGTTCCGGCAGCGGGTTGAGCCCGGTGCTGACCCTGTGCTGTCCCACTCGCTGACGCTGAGTACGGCCCCGGGTCTTCGGGGCCTCGACGTTTTTTCTTTTGGGACGCCTCACGGCCCCCGGCGGTTTAACGCCCCACCAACCCCCCCTTCCCGTTCCCACGGAAGAAGGGGGGATCTTTTTGGGGGAGAAGGGTTCGTCTGGGTCCCCGGCGCAAGTTTCCGAACCGGCGGCCCCCGGGAGGCAGGCATTTTCCCCCTCTCCCGGACCGGATTCCATGGGCGGTTCTCCATGGCAGGTGCGGGGCAATGATTTACGAACCCGGTCGGTCCCCGGCCCCTCCGCCGCCACAGGCCCCGGGGAGGAGATCTTCCCCGGGGTGGCAAAAGCCTTCGCAGGGATCCCTCCCGATCTCTGCGCACCTCGATTCCACGGGGGTCAAAAGTAACTGGACCCGTCCCAGCAATGGGTGCACAGTCTTTCCTTGGGCAGCCCGATGGACGCCACCAGGTCTTCCAGTCGCTGGTATTTGAGGCTGGTCAAGTGAAGTCTGCGGCGAATTTCCTCGGTCATGGCCAGGTTTTTTTCCGACCCGTGGGCGGCATAGGCCTCGAGATCCGTGTCTTCGGTGCCCTCGATCTCCCGGATGACCTGGCGTCCGACCAGGTCGAGGGTGGAACGGGAGGTGGAAAAATTCAGAAATTCGCATGGATAAATCAGGGTCGGGCAGGCGGGCCTCATGTGAACTTCCCGGGCCCCGTAGCTGTAAAGGACCCGGATGTTGTCTTTGAGCTGCGTTCCTCGAACGATGGAGTCTTCGCAGAAGAGCAGCCTCTTGTCTTGGATCAGCTTGCGCACCGGGATGAGCTTCATCTTGGCCACCAGGTCGCGGAGTTGCTGGCTTTGGGGCATGAAGCTTCGAGGCCAGGTGGGGGTGTACTTGACGAAGGGGCGCCGATAGGGAAGCTGCCTTTCGGTGGCGTATCCCAGGGCATGGCCGATGCCCGAGTCGGGGATCCCGGCCACGTAATCCACGGGGACGGAATCGTTGCGGGCCAGGGCGGCGCCGCACATATTCCGGGCGAATTCCACGTTGATCCCTTCGTATTCGGAAGCGGGATACCCGTAATAGACCCACAGGAAGGCGCAGATCTGCATGGCCGGTCCTGGCTCGATCCGGGTTTCCCAGCCGTCGGCACTTAGGAAAACCCCTTCGCCGGGTCCCAGGAATCGCTCGGTTTCGAAGCCCAGGTTGGGAAAGGCGCAGGATTCCGAGCTCGCGGCCACGGCCCCGTCCCGGCGGCCCAGGACCAGGGGGGTCCGGCCCAGGCGGTCCCGAACCGCGTAGATTCCCTCGCCCGCCAGGAGCAGCATCGAGCAGGATCCCCGGACCAGGGCCTGCACCTTGCGGATTCCGTTTTCGAAGCAATCTTCCTCGCAGATCAGCTTGGACACCATTTCGGTGGGATTGATGGTCCCGCTCGAGGTGTCCGAAAAGGATCGGCGCCGCCCCAGGGCCGTTCGTATGAGCTCCTCGAGGTTGGCGATCTTTCCCACGGTGGCGATGCCGAAGGTCCCCAGGTGCGACCCGACGATGAGGGGTTGAGGGTCGGTGTCACTGATGACGCCGATGCCGCAGTTTCCCCGAAAGGTCGCCAGCTCCGGCTCGAACTTGGTTCGAAAGTAGGTGTTTTCGATGTTGTGGATGGATCGCTGGATGCCTTCCGCGTTTCGGACGGCCATCCCTCCCCGGCGGGTCCCCAGGTGCGAGTGATAATCGGTTCCGTAAAACAGGTCGGAAACACAATCCCCTTTGGATACGACTCCAAAAAGACCTCCCATACGTCCACCTTCAAAGAGTGATGATTGCCCGGAAACCAGGATTCAAAGAAACCGAAGGCGCCCTCCGCGGGTATTCAAAAGCAGCAACCGTGACGGCATTGGCATCGGATCCCCGCAAGCGCGCCCGAGCCTATATCATAGCATTGGACTCGGGATCGTGTCCAGGCGAGGGAACGGTGATCGCCCCGGCCGGGAGGACCCCCGCCGGGTGCTCGTTGCCGACAAAGAAGATGGGAAAGGGGGAGGCTCGGATCGAGCGATTGGGCCGCTACGAACCCCGTTTCGTCATTCCATATTCCATAAGAAAACGGAAACTTCCATGGAACGAAGCGAAACCCGTTGGATGGGGTAATCCCGCTCGGGCGGGAATCCGTGAACCCGTCTCTCACGCAGGCCACTTTGCCGGTCGTCATTCCCGTGCAGGCGGAAATCCGGGAAGAGCGCGCATCCCCCCCCGTTTGGATGCCCCCTTCGCCTGCATGAGCCCAGGGTGCTCTCGGAATCGCTCAACTCCGGAGCGATCCTTCCCGAGCGACACTCCCCTTGTTGGACCGGTTTGGATGGTCTATGTTGAGTCCCCGGGACTTGACGGCCCCGGCGGGGTCGTCCATGGAGGAAGGGCATCGATGAAAGCAATCTCTCTTGGGCTGCGGGGAAGAATCGCCGAACTGAAGCAATTCGGGTGGTCAGGCCGGTTTCGGGGGACGTTTCTCAGCATCGTCGTGGGCGTCATCGCCGGACTCGGCGCCATTCTGTTCGAAGAGCTCCTGCGCCAGGCGCTTCATTACTTCCTTTTCTTGAGCACCGGGTTCAAAGAACCTCTCCAGGGGTCGGAGGCTGCCGCCGTGAGCGCCCTGGCGTCGGTGCGTTCCTGGCTCTTCCTGGTGATCCCGACCCTGGGCGGCCTGGCGGCGGGCCTGCTGGTCTTCTTCACGGCCCCCGAGGCCGAAGGTCACGGCACCGACGCCATGATCGATGCCTTCCACCGCCGTGGGGGCCATATCCGAAAACGAGTGCCCCTGGTGAAAATCCTGGCTTCGGCCATCACCATCGGCAGTGGAGGGTCTGCGGGCAAGGAGGGACCCATCGCCCAGATCGGGGCGGGATTCGGGTCGGTCCTGGCCACGATCCTGCGCCTTCGTCCCCGGGATCGGCGCATCCTGGTCCTGGCCGGTGCCTCGGGAGGCATCGGCGCCATCTTTCACGCTCCCCTGGGAGCGGCCCTTTTTGCCCCGGAAGTCCTCTACCGGGGTACCGATTTCGAGTCGGACGCCATCCTGCCCTGCATCATCTCCTCCATTGTGGCTTCTTCCATTTTCGACCAGTATTTCGGCAGGCAGGCCCTCTTCTTCCCCGGCCCCGTGGATTTCAGCGTGATCGAACTGCCGGCCTACGCCCTGTTCGGCATGGTGTGCGCCGGGGTCGGTTACGTGTACATCAAGGTCTTTTACGGATCCAGGGACCGGGTTTTTCGCCCCGTCCGGATTCCCAAGATGCTCAAACCGGCCCTGGGAGGATTTCTCCTGGGCTTGACGGCCCTCCTTTGCCCCCCGATCATGGACGGGGGTTACGGATGGATCCAGGCGGCCATGGAAGGCAAGATCTTCTGGGGCACCATGCTCCTGCTGGTCTTTATGAAGATTGCGGCCACCTCCTGCACCATCAGTTCGGGGGGCAGCGGCGGCGTCTTCGGACCGTCGGTGTTCATGGGAGCCATGTTGGGAGGTGCCTTCGGGTTCCTGGGGCACGGTCTGGCGCCCCAGTACGTGGTGCACCCGTCTTCCTTTGTGGTGGTGGGCATCGGGGGTTTTTTTGCCGGGGTTGCCAAGGTGCCCGTCTCCTCCATCATTATGGCCTGCGAGATGTGCGGCAATTACGCCCTCCTGGTGCCCCTCATGCTGGTCTCGGCCCTGTCCACCCTGGCCCTGGGAAAAACCGGCCTGTACGAAAAACAGACGGGCTCGCGACTCACCTCGCCCGCTCACATGGGGGAATTTGCGGAACAAATCCTGGAACAGCTCGAAGTGCGTCAGGCCGTAACCCTTCGGCCGGTGACCCAAATACGCGAGAGTACTCCCTTTCATGAACTCCTCAAGATCGTCACCGCCTCCCAGGAACTTCATTTTCCCGTGGTGAACGGAGACGGGAAGATGACCGGGATCTTGTCCTTGAACGACATCCGGCAAGTGATGCTCGAAGAAGGCATCGGGGATCTCATCGTGGCCAAGGACGTGGCAACGCCCAACGTGGTGTGCGTCTTTCTGGATGAGAGCCTGAAGTCCGCCTTGCAGAAGATGATCCAGATCGATGTGGACGAACTTCCGGTGGTCTGTCGGCAAGCCCCCGATTCCATCATCACCATGATCTCCAAGAGAGACATCATCAGCCACTACTACGAACGGAGTCGGTCCCTCCTCTGAGGACCCGTCCCCATGTCCTTTTTCCCGATTCCGGGAAACCGGATTCCAGAATTCGAATCATCGGGTTTTCATCCCTGAAGGTCGCAAATTCCCGCATTCCGGGGATCCGTTCACTTCCGTTCCCCCTGGTTTCTGAAAAGAGGGGGGACCCCGGGGTCGTTCCCCCCTCCGGGATCGAGCACCGCCCAACCGAGATCCGGGAGAAGGGCCCGGCTGCAGGCCTTTGTGGCCCGGACGGTTTTCGGGGGCGTCCGAAGGCACGGATTTCCCATGCAAAAGGGGATTCCCCGGGTGCTCCCGTCCGGATTTCGCGGACTGTTTTGCGCCCCCGGCCTTTGGCCTGCCCAGGACCTTGGCATTTTTCTTGCCTAAAATGACCGCCGTCCAAAGCCCAATGTCCCGTTCATGAAATGGGGGCCTCGGCATACCGCCCCTGTTCTCTCATTGAAAAAGAAGGTCCATTGATCGAGATTCCATCTCGAAGACCCTCGGGGTTGACCGGACGAAAAAAGGAAATTCACGCCCAAACCGGGCACGGCTCTCCCGAGGACGACCCAGTGGGCAAATGGATGAAACGTTCCCGCGGGAAGCAGGCAAATTGATGATGAATGCTCAAGAAAAAGGCGAAGAGGTGCGGGAGGAAAGACGAAATCCCGGGTCGAATCGAGGGCGGGAGCTCCTGGGGATCATTCCCACACTCACTCACCAGCTCAACAATTCCCTGGCAGCCATCGTCGGTTGCGCAGAACTGTGCCTGCTTCAGCCGGATAACACCGGAGCGGTGCAAGGACGGTTGGAGAAGATCTTGGGAGCCACCCGGAGGATCCAGGGGATCAACCAGCTCATCGTGGACCTCACCCGCGAGATCATGTGCCCGTTGGGGACGGTGAAGGTGGGGGCCCTGATCGAAATGGGCATTGCAGCTTGCCGAGGCCTCATATCCCGGGAGGGGATTGCGGTGCAAATCATGGTCGATCCCGGTGAGTTGAACGTGCCGGGCACCAAGTCCGCCCTGCAACGGGTGTTTACGAACCTGATCCTCAATGCCGTCGAAGCCATGGAGGGCCGCCCCGAGAAGCTTTTGAAAATCCGGGCGGAAAAGGAGGAAAGCACCTCCATGATCCGGGTAACCATCGAGGACACGGGCTGTGGGATTTCCGAAGAACGCCTGGAGGAGGTATTCCAGCCGCACTACACCAGTAAGCCCGACGGCATGGGACTGGGGCTTTGTGTGGCCCGGGAGATTCTTGGAGGTCACGGCGGGTCGTTGAGCCTGAAAAGCGTTTTGGGAAGAGGGACCGTGGTCGAGCTTCGTCTGCCGGCCCATCGACCCGACTGCCATCGAGGATAGTCCGGGGCCCGGCCCAATGAGCCGCCCCCTCCGCCCGGTCCTTTCCCGGTTGGAAGGGGGGCGTATCCGAGCTTCGAGAAAGTTGCCCGGGGATCCTACAGGAGCGAAGCGCATGGAAGGGGAGCTGAGGATCGGAACCGTCATGGATCAACTGGCTATGGAGGTTTTCCAGGCCCATTGGTCGCGGTTGGTGAGGGAGTCTTCGGGGTATTTGATCGATGCCGTCTGGGGCAACGAAGCCTCGGGGGCCTTGACCCCAATCCAGCGGGAAATCCACCAGAGGGTGATCCTGGCCTTGGATCGCGTGATGGCCGGCTTTTGGGCCCAATCTTTGGGGGACGTTCCCCGGGAGGCCATCAAGAACTTGGTGCAGGAAATGCTGGTGTGGAGGCTCCTCTACGCTTTCGAGTTGTTCCGCAGGCGGCTGAGCGAAGAGGAATGGGAGAGCGACCTCCCCAACAGAAACAAGGTTTACAATTAGAGGTCGGCAGACTTCAGGGGGTTCGCCTCGGGATTGAGGCGTTGCGGTCAGGCCTGCAGCCAATGCGCCGGGGCGAGTGCCGGAATGCCCACGGCAGACGATGCCTCATGCAGACTTCCGGGCCAGGATCTCCTTGAGGAGCCGTGGATTCGCTTTTCCCCCGGATGCCTGCATGGCCCTGCCCATAAGAAATCCCATGGCCTTGGTCGCCCCTTTACGATAGTTTTCCACCGCAGACGGATTTTCCGCCAATACCCGGTCCACTAGGGCCTCCAATTCCCCCTCCGCGGAAACCTGCCGAAACCCGCATTCTTCCACGATCCGCTCCGGCGGGGAGGGGTCGGTCATCATCCGTCTGAGGACCTCCTTGGCGGCGTTGGCGTTGATTTCTTCCCGATCCAGCAGTCCCAGGAGTCCCGCCAATCGATCCGGGGCGGCAGGGCAATCGGTGAGGGCGATATTGCCTTCCTTGAGCAACGGGAGCAGTTGGCCGGAGATCCACTGAACGCACGTTCGCGGGGAGGCTCCCAGGGCCGCCGTCGCCTCGAAATAATCGGACAGCTCCCGTTCGGAGGCCAGAAAGGACGCTTCCTCCCGGCTGAGCTGGTACTGTTTTACGAAACGATCGGTCTTCCCGGCGGGCATTTCGGGCAGGCGGGCCTTCAAGTCCTCGAGCCACGCATCCTCGATGACAATGCGAGGCACGGAAGGGTCCGGCACGCACGGCCCCTCGAATTTCTCCCGCATGGGCAGGGTTGCCCCGTTGTCGGGGTCCCACAGGCGCGTGTGGAGCACAATGGGCTCGCCCGCAGCCAGGCAGGTCTCCTGGCGCTGTATCTCGTAAGCAACGGCATCGCCCACGCTGCGGATGGAGTTCATATTCTTGATCTCGACCTTGGTGTTCAGTGCGCTGCTGCCTCGAGGGCGAAGGGAAACGTTGGCATCCACCCGCATGGTGCCCTGTTCCATGCTGCATTCGGCACTCTCGGAATAGCGCAGCTGAATTCGCAGGGCACGCAGGAATTCCATGGCTTCCCGGGGACTTCGAATGTCCGGCTCGGTAACGATTTCCACCAGGGGCACCCCGGCCCGGTTGAAATCCACCAGACTCACCGGGGTCCTTCCTTCATTCTCGTGGACCAGTTTGGCCACATCCTCTTCCATGTGGATCTTCCGAATCCGGATTCTCTTGGCGGCGCCGTCCCCGCAAGGAATGTCCAGCCATCCGTTCAGGGCCAGGGGCTGATGGAACTGGGAGAGCTGATATCCCTTGGGCAGGTCCGGATAGTAGTAGACCTTCTGATCGAAAGCGCTTTCCTTCCGGATTTCGCAGTGAAGAGACAGGCAGGCAAGAACGGCCCGCTCCAGGGATTCCCGGCTGAACCGGGGAAGGTAGCCTGGCAGCCACAGGCAGATGGGACAGGTGTTTCGAGTGGGTTCATCTCCCACCCGGGTGGAGCAGCGGCAGAACATGTTC
>JARKQW010000414.1 GCA_029974695.1 Syntrophobacteraceae bacterium
GGTGGATCCGGACCGCGGAGTCATTGTAAACCATACACAAAACAAGACCTATCACGCCCAACCGATCCCGCCGTTTATGCAGGATCTCGTCCGGGCGGGAGGACTCATGCCCTATGTGAAGGAGCAGGCCCAAAAGCAATCGGGAGCCTGATTCCAAAGGACCCGTGAACCACGAAACCCACAGACACGAGAAGAGGGTGCTCCATGGCACGTAAGACCTATCGTATTGCCGTGATTCCAGGGGACGGGACCGGACCGGAGGTTGTCCGGGAGGCTTTGAAGGCCCTACAAGCGGTGATGGACCGGGAAGACTTCCGGGCGGAACTGGTGGAATACGATCTGGGGGGGAGTCGCTACCTTCGTACGGGCGAGGTCCTCCCGGCGAGCGTACTGGATGAGCTGAGGACCGTTCACGCCATTTTGCTGGGTGCCATCGGACACCCGGAAGTCAAGCCGGGAATCCTGGAAAAGGGGCTTCTCCTCGAGCTTCGCTTCCAACTGGATCAGTACATCAATCTTCGGCCGGTGATTCTGTACCCGGGAGTGGACACTCCCCTGAAGAACAAGGGCCCCGAAGATATCAACTTCGTGGTGGTGCGGGAAAACACGGAAGGTCTGTACACGGGTTCCGGGGGGTTTCTCAGGAAGGGAACGCCTTACGAGGTGGCGGTCCAGGAATCCATCAACACCCGTTCGGGGGTCGAACGGTGCGTGCGATTCGCCTTCGAGTATTGCCGCAAACGGAATCAGCGCAAGAAACTGACTCTGTGCGGCAAGACCAATGTATTGACCTTTGCCTTCGATCTCTGGGATCGGGTCTTCCATGAAACGGCGCGGGAATATCCGGACATTCGGACGGACTATGCCCACGTGGATGCCACGTGCATGTGGATGGTGAAGAACCCGGAGTGGTTCGACGTGATCGTCACCGACAACATGTTCGGCGACATCATCACGGACCTGGGAGCCATGATCCAGGGCGGGATGGGCATTGCCGCGGGAGGCAACCTCAATCCCCAGGGGGTGTCCATGTTCGAGCCCATCGGCGGATCGGCGCCCAAGTATACGGGCAGGAACATCATCAATCCCCTGGCCGCCGTCGGCGCTCTCCAGATGTTGCTCGAACACTTGGGGGAGGGTTCCGCCGCCCAGCGGGTGGAAGGCGCCGTTCGGAAGGTGGTCGCCCGGGATTTGAAATCGCTTTCCGCGGGAGAAATGGGGTACACGACCCAGGAAGTGGGAGACCTTGTGGCAGATCATATCGCCAAGTCGTAGAGACGGCATCGAAACCTCAGGATGATCGAGAAAGAGACGAGCGATGGGTGAAAAATCATTCCGCGTAGCGGTAGTTGGGGCCACGGGAGCCGTGGGCAACCAGATGATCCGGGTATTGGAGGAACGCGGGTTTCCCGTAGGGGAGATCAAGCTCCTGGCATCGTACCGATCGGTAGGAAAGAAGCTTCCCTTCAAGGGGCAAGACATCGAGGTGGAAGAGCTCAAGGAATCCTCTTTCCGGGGGGTGCAGGCAGCCCTGTTTTCGGCGGGAGGGGGCATCAGCAGGAAATTCGCTCCCATTGCGGCACGGTCGGGCTGCGTCGTCATCGACAACTCGAGCGCCTTTCGAATGGATCCCGGTGTTCCCCTGGTGGTTCCCGAGGTGAATCCCCACGCGGCCCTGGAACATCGAGGCATCATTGCCAACCCCAATTGCTCCACCATTCAGATGGTCGTCGCCTTGAATCCCATCCAGAAGGAAGCGGGGATCAAACGGATCGTGGTGACCACCTTCCAGGCCGTGTCGGGAACCGGCATGCGTGCCGTCGCGGAACTGCGGTCCCAGGTTCACTCCCTGTCCCATGGTCAACAAGTCACACGGCAGGTCTATCCCCACCAGATCGCCTTCAACTGCTTTCCTCACATCGGAGCCTTCCTCGAGAACGGCTTCAGCGAGGAAGAGATGAAGATGGTGAACGAAACCCGAAAGATTTTCGAGGACCCGGATATCGCCGTATGCGCCACCACGGTACGCGTCCCGGTCTATCACGGACACTCGGAATCGGTGAA
>JARKQW010000432.1 GCA_029974695.1 Syntrophobacteraceae bacterium
CGGAACTGTTCCGCAAGGCGGCCTTCCCCCAGGACACCCTCAAGGATTTCAAGAGATTCCTGGAGAAGGTGGGCGAGCACCCGCTCATCCTGCGCTCCTCCAGCCTCCTCGAGGACAACCTCGGCCATACGTTCTCCGGGAAATACGACTCCGTGTTCATCTCCAACCAGGGGGATTTCGACACCCGGCTGGAAGAACTGATGTGGGGCTTCAAACAGGTGCTCATGAGCACCTACAACCCGGCGGCCATACTCTACAGGCGCGACCACAACCTGCTGGATTTCGACGAACGGATGAGCGTTCTCGTGCAGAAGGTGGTGGGCCGGCGCTTCGGCAAGTACTTCTTCCCGTTCCTGGCCGGCGTGGCCTTCTCCCTCAACGCCTACGGCTGGACCAACCGCATCGTGAAGGAAGACGGCCTGGTGCGCATCGTGATGGGCCTCGGAACCCGGGCCGTGGACCGCATCGGGGACTATCCCCGCATGGTTCCCCTGAGCCATCCGACGCTTCGCCCCGAAGTCACCAAGGAACAGATCCGGAAATATTCCCAGAGGATGGTCGACGTCATCAACTTCGAAACAAGGCAGATCGAAACCATCTCCTACCATGACCTCCTGGCCGAAGTGGACCACCCCGATTCCTTCTATGCGCTGTCCTACGACCAGGACGGGCACCTGGCGCCCCCCATGTTCAAAGGTCAGGATATGCCCTTGAACAAGAGCTGCATCACCTTCGAAAACCTCCTGTGCAAAACGTCCTTCGCACCCCTCATGAAGAAAGTCCTCAGGAGACTGGAAAAGGCCTACGGAAGACCGGTGGAGATGGAGTTCGCCTGGGACGAAGACAAGCTCTACATCCTCCAGTGCCGGATACTCGCCATCATGGACCGGGTCGAAAAGGTCACCGTGCCCCAGGACGTCCCCCCGGGCAGAATGCTCTTCAGGAACACGGAGTACATTTCCAACAACATCATCAAGAACATCGAATACATCGTCTACGTGGACCCGAGGGCCTACGCCTGCCTCGAGGAATACGAGGACCGCATGGCCATCGTGCGGGTGGTGAGTCGCATGAACCGGGTCCTGGACGCAAAACGCTACGCACTGTTCGGCCCGGCAAGGTGGGGAAGCAACGATATCAAGCTGGGGGTGAAAGTGGGCTACGAAGACATCAACCGGACCCTGATCCTGGGCGAGATCGCCTTCGAAGAAGAGGGCTCCACGCCGGAAGTGTCCTATGGCACGCACTTCTTCAACGATCTCGTGGAGGCGCAGATCACTCCCCTGGCCATCTATCCCGACCAGCCCGGAATGGCGCTCAACGAAGATTTTCTTCTCCATGCCCCCAACCTGCTCGAATCCATGGCCCCCGATCTTGCGGGCTATTCCCCCGTCGTGCACGTGATCCACATCCCTTCGGTGACGGACGGGCGCCTCCTGCAGGTCTTCCAGGACGGCAAGACCCAGCAGGGTGTGGGCCTGTTCGCCAGGCCGAAGCGGAAAAACCGTGCGGATAATCACGAAGGTCTGGCCTAGAGTTCTCTCCGGGCACTCCGGCCGGGGTGCCCGGAGAGGAAGCTCTTTTCACTTCGCATCCCCTTCCCTTCTCCAAAACGATATTGACAGAACTCCCGGAAATG
>JARKQW010000439.1 GCA_029974695.1 Syntrophobacteraceae bacterium
CGGCACCTTCAATAAAGGACTTCCAAGATTTCGAAGTTGCGGATCCCCTATGGGGTCTGTACACGGACCTCTTCCCCCTCTTCCTTTCCGATCAACTCCTTTCCCAGGGGAGAGGTCACGGAAATGGTGCCGGAGCCCACATCGGCCTCGTAGGGACCCAACAGGCGATAAGTCGTCACCTCATGGGTCTCCAGGTCTTCCATGACCACGGTGCTCCCGAAGACGACCTTCCCGTTGCCCTCATCCGAGGGTTCGATGATCTGGCACTCGCTGAGCTTTTGAGTGAGATCCAGGATGCGTCGCTCTATGAGGCCTTGTTTTTCTTTGGCGGCTTCATACTCGGCGTTCTCACTGATATCTCCGTGTCCTCTGGCCTCCTCGATGGCACGGATGATGACGGGCCGCTCCTCTTTCTGGAGCCGCTGCAATTCGGTTTTCAGCCTCTCGAAGCCGTCCTTGGTGATGGGCACTCTTTGCATTCCATTCCTCCACGGATCAAATGCTTACATTTAATTGGCTCATGAATTTCTGTCAAGCTCAACCGGAGAGGTTTTGCCCGGGAGGGTCCGTGGGACCCCGCGGCAGATGTGCGGTGGAAGCACGGTCCTTGCCCGGGGACCGAAGGGGGTTCCCTCGAATTTGTTGGAACGGGGATCCGGTTTCGTGCTAAAGTAGCGAGGATAAGGGGATGATTCCGACCACCCACCTTGACGAGGATGATTCATGTCGCTCAAAAGAAAAGATATATTGGGGATCCGCGAACTGGAGGCAGACGAGATCGAACACGTTTTGAACCTGGCCGCATCCCTCAAGGAGATCAACCTCAGGCCCATCAAGAAAGTTCCCACTCTTCGCGGCAAGACGATCATTCATCTTTTCTACGAACCCAGCACCCGCACCTCCTTTGACATCGCTGCAAAACGGCTCAGCGCGGACACTTACAGCATTGCTGCTTCCACGAGCTCCCTGGTCAAGGGGGAAACCTTTCTGGATACCCTGAAAAACCTGGAGGCCATGAAACCGGACGTATTCATCATCCGTCACCCGGCTTCGGGTACTCCCCACCGCCTTGCCGAGCATACGGCGGCCTCGGTGATCAACGCGGGGGACGGCATGCACTAGCATCCCAGTCAGGCCCTCCTGGACATGTTGACCATTCGAGAGCACAAAGGGAAGCTGGAGGGCCTCACGGTGGTCATTGTGGGGGACATTGCCCACAGCCGGGTGGCCAGGTCCAACATCTGGGGTCTTCGCAAGATGGGCGCGCAGGTGATTGTTTGCGCTCCCCCGACCCTCATGCCCGTGGACATGGATTCCATGGGGGTGCAGGTGTGCCGGCGGATCGAGGAAGCGATCCCGGAAGCCGATGTGCTGATGGTCCTCCGACTTCAAAAGGAGCGGATGCAGCAGATGCTGCTCCCCTCTCTGCGGGAGTATTCCGTTTACTATGGAATCAACTCCTCAAGGATGGAGAAGGCGAAGAAGGAGGTCCTCATCATGCACCCGGGCCCCGTCAACCGGGGGGTGGAAATCAGTCCCGAGGTGGCCGACGGGTCCCGTTCGGTGATCCTGGACCAGGTCACCAACGGCGTGGCTGTGCGAATGGCGCTGCTTTACCTGCTGGGACAACGGTAGAGGCGGGATTCGGGGGGAAGAATGTCTGTTTCCTCCCGCACCCATTCCCGGGAAGTCCCGGGGGTACGAAGGATTCGAAGGAGCTTGTGGAATGGAGAGGGAGAAAGGCCCGGGCAGCTACCTGTTTCGGGGCGGACGCGTCATTGATCCCACGCATGAAATCGACCTCTGTGCCGATGTGTTGATCCTGAACGGGCAGCTGGCGGAGATTCGGCCCCGCATCGAACTGGGGGCGGACAAAGGCGCTGAGGTCAGGGAAATCGATGTTTCGGGCAAATGGATCGTGCCCGGGCTGATCGATATGCATGTCCACCTGAGGGAGCACGGGCAGGAGTACAAGGAAACCATTGCCAGCGGAACCTCGGCCGCCGTGGCCGGAGGGTACACCTCGGTGGCGTGCATGCCCAACACCTCTCCGGTAAACGATTGCGCGGCCGTCACCCAATTCATTCTCCAAAGAGCAAGGGAGGAAGGCTCCTGCAGGGTCTTTCCCGTCGGGTCCATCAGCAAGGGACTGCTGGGGGAGAACCTGTCGGAGTTTGGGGAATTGAAGGACGCGGGGGCCGTAGCCGTTAGCGATGACGGTCGGCCGGTCATGAACAGCCTCATGATGAGACGGGCGTTGGAGTATGCCGGGGCGTTCGACTTGCTGGTCATCAGTCATGCCGAGGACCTTCAACTTTCCGAGGGAGGGCTCATGAACGAGGGCCCCGTTTCAACCCTTCTGGGACTTCGCGGGATCCCCGGCGTCGCCGAAGAAGCCATGGTTGCCCGGGACCTGCTCCTGGCGGAATGGACCCGCAGCCGCATCCACATCGCGCACGTGAGCAGCGCCGGGTCCGTGAGGCTGATTCGGGAGGCCAAGAGACGAGGCGTGATGGTGACCGCGGAGACCGCTCCCCACTACTTCACCTTGACGGACGAAGCGATCCTCTCGTTCGACCCGGTCTTCAAGGTCAACCCTCCCCTTCGCCGGACGGAGGACGTTCAGGCCGTAAAAACGGCCCTGGCCGACGGAACCATCGATACCATCGCAACGGATCATGCCCCCCACAGCGTGATCGAAAAGGACATCGAGTTTGAATTTGCGGCCAACGGGATCATCGGCCTCGAATCCGCACTTCCCCTCATCCTCGAGTTGGTGAGGGAAGGGACGTTGAGCCCCTCGGACGCCGTCGCCAAGGTCTCCACGAATCCCGCCCGGATCCTCGGGCTGCCCCTGGGCACCCTTGCCCGGGGAAATCCGGTGGATATGACCATTCTGGATCCGGACGAGATCTACCGGCTCACTCCGGAGACCCTTCGATCCAAAGGCTGCAATTGCCCCTTCCTGGGCAAGGACTTACAAGGACGGGCCGTCATGACCTTTGTCCGCGGCATCGTCGCCTACTCCCGACTGGATTCATGAGCAAACTCCCGGCCAGCCAGGTGAAAATTCTCGTGGTCGACGACGAACGAAGCATGCGGGAATTTCTGGAAATCATGCTTCGGAAGGAGGGCTATTGGGTCCAAACGGCGGCCAACGGGAAGGAAGCCCTCGACTTGATCCGGAAGAATTTCTTCGATCTGGTGATCACCGACATTCGAATGGAACCGGTGGGGGGGCTCGAGGTCCTCAAGCGGTGCAAGAGAGTGTCTCCTCAGACGGTGGTCATCATCATTTCCGCCTACGCCAGCACGGAAACGGCCGTGGCTGCCATGAACGAAGGCGCCTACGACTACCTTCCCAAACCCTTCAACATCGAAGAGATGCGAGCGGTGATCCGCAATGCCCTCGAGACCCGCGGGGGGGAAGAGGATCGCCCGGCCCGGCCCGGCGACGGCCCCCTGCACTTTGGCTGCCTCATCGGGGAAAGCCCGGCCATGCGCAAGGTCTATGAGCTGATCCAACGCGTGGCGGCGACCTCGAGCAACGTCCTCGTCACCGGGGAAAGCGGCACGGGAAAAGAACTCGTGGCCAAGGCCATCCATCGGCAGAGCCCCCGGCGGGACCAACCGTTTGTGGTGGTCAACTGCGGAGGCGTTCCCGAATCCCTGATCGAAAGCGAGCTCTTCGGATATCGGAAAGGAGCCTTCACGGGGGCTACAACCAGTCGAAAAGGACTGGTGGAAGCGGCCCAGGGAGGGACTCTGTTTCTGGATGAAATCGGAGAATTGTCTCCGGTGCTCCAGGTCAAGCTCTTGCGCCTTGTCCAGGACAAGACCATCAAGATGATCGGGGATACCGTGGATATCTCCGTCGATGTCCGAATCATCTCCGCCACCAACCGGGATCTCGAAAAGATGGTCATCGAGGGGACGTTTCGCGAGGACCTCTTCTACCGGTTGAATGTCCTGCCCATTCGCATCCCCCCCTTGAGGGACCGGGGGGAGGATGTGCCCATCCTGGCCCAGCACTTTCTGAACAAGTTTTGCAGGCAGTTCGGCAAAGACATTCGAAAGATATCCTCCTATGCCATGGATATCCTGAACCACTACGATTTTCCGGGCAATGTTCGGGAACTGGAACACATCATCGAGCGAGGGGTGGCCCTGGAATCCTCCAGCATCGTCCTTCCCGACAGTCTCACCTTGGCTACCTACAAGAAGATCCGGACGGACTCCCTTTTGCCCGGCCGGCCCACCATTCCGCCCGAAGGCATGAACCTGGACGAATACCTCGCGGAAATTGAGAAGAAGATCCTCCAGCAGGCCCTGCAACAAACCCAGGGAGTCAAATTCAAGGCCGCGGAACTCCTGTCCATCAGCTTCCGATCCTTCCGGTATCGCCTCATCAAGTACGGCCTGGCCACCGAAGAGGAGTAGAGGGGCCCGCCGGGGCCCGGGGACCCTCTTGAAGATCAGGGAACCAGGACGATCTTGCCGAAGGGATCGCCGTGTTCGATCCGCTGAAGCGCTTCGCGGCCCCGGCTCAGGGGCATCACCCGGTCGATGACCGGCCTGAGCTTTCCCTTCCACAGGAGTGCCAGGACTTCCAGGAAATCTTGGTGATTGCCCAAGGTGCTGCCGATGAGTTGGATCTGCTTGCTGAAGATGTATCGCAGGTCCAGTTCCGCCAGGGGGCCGCTGGTATTTCCCACGATGACGATCCGCCCCCCTCGCGCCGCCACCTTCATGCTGGTCGGCAGGGTGGCCGCTCCCACATTGTCCACCACAACGTCGACTCCCCTGCGCCGGGTGAGTTTGAGCATCTCCTTGTCCCAATCCCGAAGGGATCGGTCGATGACGTAGTCCGCACCCAGTTCCTCGGCTTTCCTCGCCTTCTCCGGGCCTCCGGCCACCACGTAGACCGTTGCTCCCGCGAGCCGGGCAATCTGGACGGCCATGGTATTGACTCCTCCCCCCGCCCCCACGATCAGGACGGACTCCCCGGCCCGAAGCCCGGCCCGGTGGATCAACATTCTCCAGGCCGTGATGGTGACCACGAGGGGGGCGGCGGCTTCGGGAAAGTCGAGGGAGTCCGGCATGGCCGCAAGGTTTCCGGCCGGCACCAGGGCGTACTCGGCAAATCCTCCGGGGACTTGTTCCCCCAGGATGCGGTACTGGGGGCTCATGGAGTGCTCCCCCCGGAGAGTGAATTCGTCCTCCACGGGGCACCAGCCCGGGTTCGCAACCACCCGATCCCCTACGCGCCATTGTGTGACCTCGCTTCCCACGGAATCCACAACCCCCGCGATGTCGGAACCGCCCCAATGGGGCATTGAGAGATCCAGGCCGGGCCAGCCCCGGCGAACCCAGACGTCCAGGTGATTGACGGCGCAAGCCCGGACCCGCACTCGAACCTGCCGGGGTCCCGGCACCGGTTCCGGCACGTCCCCGTATCGCAAGACTTCCGGTCCGCCGTGTGTAATGAAATGAAGTGCCTTCATAATCGCCTGCTTCTTGAGATCGTTGATTTCTGTCCGTCTCGAAGACCGGTGCCCCCCGTGGGCACCGGTTCCTTTTGAGTCCTCATCGGGCTTCCACAGAAGATAAAGACGATTCCTCGAGGATCAAGAACTTCTCCTATTTCCGGTATTTGCCAACGGACGCCTCATGGTTTATAGTCATTTGTCATCCGTTGGAGACTGCACCGTTGGCCACACCATCCCACTTCGAGGATTCTTACGGGGTCTCGACAAAGAAGTTCCATTGTGCATGAGGTGAGAACTATGAACCACTCGGACTCTTCGAGACGAGTTCCCAAGAAGAGCTCCTTTCGCTGGTTGGTTTTTACGTTGTTGGGATTGGGTTTCTGCCTGGTCCTGGGGGTGACGGCGATCCTGGGGGGCTTCTATCTCCAGCTGACCCGCAGCCTTCCCAACATCACCTCCCTGAAAAACTACCATCCTCCCCTTGTTTCCAGCGTTTACGCCTCGGACGGAACGCTCATCGGCGAGTTTTTTGCCGAACGAAGATACCTGGTGCCTTTGGAGGAGTTGCCCAAGGCCCTGGTCCAGGCGTTTCTTGCCGTTGAAGACGTGAGGTTTTACGAACACGGCGGGGTGGACCTCATGGGGATCATCCGGGCCATGTTCAAGAACATCCAGGCCGGAGAGATCGTTCAGGGGGGCAGCACCATCACCCAGCAGGTGGTGAAATCCCTCCTGCTGACTCCCGAACGCACCTGGATCCGCAAGCTCAAAGAAGCCATTCTGGCTTACCGCATCGATCATTACCTCACCAAGGACGAAATCCTCTATCTCTACCTGAACCAGATCTATTTTGGGTCGGGCGCTTACGGGATCGAGGCCGCGGCACGAACCTATTTCGATAAGCATGCCAAGGACTTGAAACTTAATGAGATCGCCCTTCTGGCGGGTTTGCCCAAAGCCCCCAGCCGATACTCCCCTTTCGTGAAGTACTCCGTCGCCCGGGAAAGACAGCAGTATGTGCTTCAGCGAATGACGGAGGTGGGATTCATCACGCAGGATGAGGCGCGACAGGCCTTCAACGCCCCCCTGGACCTGGTAAAACCCAAACATTGGACCTTGAAAGAGCTGGACCATTTTACCGAAGAGGTCCGCAGACAGGT
>JARKQW010000448.1 GCA_029974695.1 Syntrophobacteraceae bacterium
CTTGATGCTCCAGAGAGTGCTGTCCAGGGTGAAGAGGTACTCGTTGTCCCCGGCTCGGAGGAAGAGCTGAATCTGTTCTACCCGTTTGCCCTGGCGCAGGGCCGTGCGGGCTTCGTGCAGAGCATTGGCCTGGGTCGTGCAGACAATTCGTTCCTTTCCGCCCTGGGGCAGCGACAGGATCATTCTTTCTCCCAGGTGAATTTCCGCCTTCCGGTCCTGGGGCAGGCCGAGCAACTCGTGGGGCTGCTCGATGAAAAACCACAGCCAGGTCAGGAATTCATAGCCCAGAAACCTCCCTTCCTCCAGGGCCCGGATCCCGCCGGAAGTCATGGAATGTAAGGAATCTTTGCGGCGCTCGTCCAGCTCAATGAGGTGGGAAGCCCAGTTCACATGAAAGAGGGGAAGCGGATACAGGCGAAAGTGTTTTTCAAAGTGTTCCATGAAGATTTCGAGCATCTTCGAGCTGGTGGTGCCCAGGAGCATCCACCGGGCCGAAGGGCTCCACACCACATCGAAGCCTCCCGGCTTGGGAAACGCCCTGCTCAGGAGCATGGCCTGGGTGGTCTCCAGCATTTCCTGCCGCTGGTGACGGGAAGGCCATTTCCCCCCGTTTTCGTCCCGATGTTTTCGAATCGCTTCCCACATGTGTTGTTTAAGAACCATGGCGGGGACCTTTTTCTGGTCCACGCGGAAATGAAAGGCGACGTACTCCCCCTTATGGTGGGTCGAGTACTCGAAGGAATCCTCGAAAAAATCGTCCCAGGAGGTGAACCCCGCGGACCACTCGAGTCCTTCCTCGCACTCGCGAAACCGACCGGCGTTTAGCTTCTCCTCGACATAACTCCAGAGGTCCCCCGGAAGCGGGTCCGGCAGAAGATAACGAACAAAACTTGCGGATGAAGATTGGATGGGCATCGATGACCGTCCTGTATGTGAATGCTGCAATCAGCGAATCCATGGGGCCAAAACAACAGAGCCGGCACAAACCGGCTCCGAACCTGGTGCACGTCCCGTTGGGTCCGGCCCTGAAACCCGGTCCGGGCAGGGTCCCACCCCTCGAAGTGTCCCCGCAGGAACGACGGGGCGGACACCCCTTTTCTGTGGGGCCGTACCGAACTTCGGCTGTCTTCTTCGGTGATCGGCGGACCCGGACGAACCCTCGGGCAACAAGCTGCTCAGAACTTTACCGTCTTGACAATCATTTCGTATTCCTGGATCTCCTCCTGGCTCAGTTCCCGGCGCAGAAGCTTTCGGTTTACCAGGATGGGAATCTTCTCATGGAGGGCCAGGGCCACCGCATC
Source organism: Syntrophobacteraceae bacterium (assembly GCA_029974695.1). Taxonomy (GTDB): domain Bacteria; phylum Desulfobacterota; class Syntrophobacteria; order Syntrophobacterales; family Syntrophobacteraceae; genus JAGPLX01. The sequence continues at coordinate 1,302 of JARKQW010000448.1, forward strand.
GCTGGGTCGGCTGTCGAAGATCAATTCTTCGCCCTGCAGCCGGACGTACACCTTGGCATAATAGGTATTCTCCTGCATGGAGAAGATCTCGATATGATCGAAAACCACGCCCGCTTTCCGAAGAATGCCCAGGTAAAGATCGTGGGTCAGGGGCCTCTTGGGTTCCACCAGGCCCTTTTCTTTGGCGATGGCCGTGATCTCGGCGTCCCCCACGAACATCATGAAGTATTCGGCGGAATCCTCGGACTCTTTGAGAATGACCATGTTCCCCTGGATGCGATCGGTTTTGATGAACACCTCGTTGACCGCAATGAACTCTCTTGCCTCCATGGCTTCCTCCTGGACCGTCAGGGTTGATGTGTCTTTTTATATAGTAATTTAAAGGGGGTTTGCAAGAAGTCTTCGGACCGGGGCCCGGAGACGGCGGGTTTCGGCGCCCGGGGCCCGGAAGGACCGGGTTGACAAACCGGGGAGGAATCTTTATACACCCTATCAATTTACAAGGTGGATCCAGGTGAATTTTTGCGGCTCAACCAACTGACCTATCAACCAGAGGTGCAACTCATGAAAGTCTGCTTCCCAACGGAAACGCTGCAGGGTCTCCAAAGCACGGTGTACGGGCATTTCGGGTCGGCCCCGGGCTTCGTCATCGTCGAAACCGATTCCATGACTTTCGAGCAGATCGCCAACGCCGACCTGCATCATGCTCACGGCATGTGCCAACCCCTGCGGGCGCTCCAGGGACGAAAGGTGGACGGCGTCGTAGTGGGCGGAATCGGAATGGGAGCCCTCATGAAGCTGAACGCCCAGGGGGTCGCCGTCTACCGGGCCATGCAGGGAACCGTTCAGGAAAACCTGGACTTGATCCTGGCGGGAAAGCTTCCTTCTTTCACGACCGACCATACCTGTGCAGGTCATGGGGGCGGCGGAGGATGCGCCCACTAGAATCCATGGGCCGGAAACCCCCACCATTGGAAAGGATCGTCAATGCCCATTTACGAAAATCTGTGTCTGGACTGCGGGACCCCGTGCGAGCAACTGGTTCTCGGGTTGGATGAGGACGTCTCGTGCCCTTCGTGCAAGAGCACTCGACTTCGGAAGCTCCTGTCCGCTTCCTCTCCGGCATCCGGGCCGAAGGGGGAAGGACGGCTTCCCTCCCAGACGGATACCGCGTGCTGCGGTTCCCGCCCCGGGGCTTCGGGGTGCATTCCGGGATCGTGCTGCGGCAAATAGAAGGGACCATTGGGTCGTAGGAAAGGCCCTTAGAGGAGCACCCGCCAGCGGGTCCCTCCGGGGGTGTCTTCCAGCTGAATCTTTTTTTGTTCGAGCTGGGCCCGGATCCGATCCCCTTCCTCGAAGTTCTTTTCCTGCCTCGCCTGTTGACGCCTCCGGATCAGCCCTTCCACTTCTTCTTCGGTCATTCCCGTAGACCGGATTTTCAGGGAGCGCTGCTCCCGGAGGAAGACTTCCGGGTCCCGTTGGAGGATGCCGAAGATCTGCGCATGCTCCCGCAGGGCCTCTCCCGCTCTCCGGGCAAGTCCCGCCGCGGGACCTTTGAGCTTCTTGCGGCCGAACCGGTCCAGAAATCGCTGGAGATGGCGCTGAACGCCGAAGAGGTGCCCGATGGCCTGGGCCGTATTGAAATCGTTGTCCATGGCCTCCCGGAAAAGCTCCGGCAGGGTCGCCGTTGCTTCCAGCAGTTCGGCATCCTGTTTTCTCAGGACTTCATCGGCAACCGTTTCCCCGGGGGGATCGCTTCTTTCCAGGACGGCTCCCAGGGTACCGTAGAGCCGATCCAGACCCCGTTCAGCCTCCCCCACCGATTCATCGGAAAAATCCACCGGACTTCGGTAATGCTTGCTAAGAACGAAGAGGCGAAGGGCCTCGGGGTGCACTCTCTCGAGCACATCGCGAATGGTGAAGAAGTTGCCCAGGGACTTGGACATC
>JARKQW010000492.1 GCA_029974695.1 Syntrophobacteraceae bacterium
TTGGCTCAAGACCGTCGCCTGCTTGCGGAAGTTACGCCACCGAGGGGTGCGAAAAGTGAACCGGATCTTCACGTTCGCTGCAGCGGCCTACAATCTGGTTCGGATGAGGAACCTTGCGGTGGTGTAGGGCAAAAGAGAGGATTTTCGCCGCGGAGGGCAAAAATCACCTTCTTGCGGCACTCTATGAGGCATAAAATAGAGAATGCTTCTCCGATTCAGCTCTCAATTTGTCAAAGAACGAGTTCTCAAAAAAATCCACCCGGGAAAGAGGGGTTGAGCTCACCCCGCTAATTCAACATCCTGCTAAAGGGATTTACCTGGGATTTTCCCCCCGGCCTTGCAATCGACCGGAAAATGAAGTAGATACGGATCGGCTCTTTTGACTCAAGCCGGTCCGTGCCAAGAGGATTCGCTGATTATCTTCCGGATTCGTCCACGCCGTCCCCTTTTTTCCCGAGATGCTGTTCCCCCGACCCCCTCTGCGGTACTTCCGACGGATGATGTTTCCGCCAGCTCCCTTCCCCATGGGATCGGAGCCTCCGATTCGGTTCCGTCCGCCCGGACATGGGTTCATTTGGGAACGGCCCACGCGGGAGCCTCGGATCCAACGGCGATGGGGACCCCCTCCGAGCCGTCCCGGACAATCCGGTTCCAATAGGGATTCGGGGGCCTCACTCCGGAAGGAGGAGGACCCGAGGTTCAACCAGGAATGTAGGCCGGCCAAACCGAGGAAAACGAACGATGAAATGGTTGAAGAGTCTTAGTCTTCTCGACTTTACGGATAAGGGGGATTCTCCCGAGCGCTACGCTCTGCTTCGCCGGAATATCCTGATTCTGATGGTCATTGTCACCATATTTCCTCTTTGTTTCATGGCCTTAGTCAACTATCACCAATACCAGAAGGCCTTGAGGGAAGAGATCGTCAATCCCCTGAGAACTTTGGTGAACAAGACCAAGCATTCCTTCGAGCTTTTCCTGGCCGAGCGCCTGTCGACTCTTAGCCTTATTGCCTCCGCGTACAGCTTCGATCAGTTGTCCGACGAGAACACTCTCACCCGTATCTTTGCCGCCATGGAGAGGGAATTTCGCGGCTTCGTGGACCTGGGCCTCATCAACTCCGCCGGGGAGCAGGTCAGCTACGCGGGGCCCTATGATTTGAGGGGCAAAGACTATTCGGAACAGGGTTGGTTCCACGAAGTCCAAGTGCGCGGAAGCTATGTCAGCGACGTCTTCATGGGGTATCGACTATTTCCCCACGTGGCCATAGCCGTACAACGGCGGGGCCCCGACGGCAGGGTCTGGATCCTTCGGGCCACCATCAACACCGAGAAGTTCGACGACCTCATCTCCTCCATGGGCCTCGAGCCGTCCAGCGACGCGTTTCTTTTAAACAAGAGCGGGGTGTTTCAAACCCCGTCCAAGCATTTCGGGAACGTGTTGGATCCCTTCCCTCTGCAGTTGCCTCCCATCACCTACGAAGCCAACGTCATTGAAGAGAAGACCCCTGCCGGGAAGGGGGTTCTCATGGCCTACACCTATTTCGTCAATGCTCCCTACATCCTTGCGGTCGTCAAGCCGCAGGGCGTCATACTCAAGGCCTGGTATACGCTCAAGTCCGAGCTCTTCTTCCTGTTTCTCGGGAGTGTTGTGGGGACCTTGCTGGTGATCTTCAAGCTCACGGACGTCCTGGTCCGCAGAATGAGGGAATGCGACGAAAAACGGGAAGCCGCTTTCCGGGAGATGCAGCATACCCACAAATTGTCCTCCATAGGGAGACTGGCTGCGGGAGTGGCCCACGAAATCAACAATCCCATGGCCATCATCAACGAAAAGGCGGGTCTGATGAAGGATCTAATGGAATTCATTCCCCAATTCCCCGAACGGGAGAAGTTTGCCTCTCTGACGGATGCCATTCTCCAGTCGGTGCACCGCTGCCGTTCGGTCACTCACCGGTTGCTCGGGTTTGCCAAGCGCATGGAAGTCCAGATCGAAGAGCTGGACCTCAACGAGACCATCCAC
>JARKQW010000369.1 GCA_029974695.1 Syntrophobacteraceae bacterium
AGGGAATATCCGTCCGGCGGAAGATGTTGAAAAAATTGCATTCCAAAACGACCATGGTCAGGTAGTCGGCAAGAGACTCGGGAAGACTCCACCAACGGATCTGCCAGGATTCATACCAGAGAATGTTGTGGGCCAGCAGGAAGATGGGAAGCAGCAAGAGGCAAAAATGGAAGACATAGGCGAAGAAGGAGTAAACCGGGTACTGGGTCACCGTGCGATTGAAGGGAAGCAGCCAATGGAAGATGGAGCGCAAGGACCATGACAGACTCAGATGGTTGTAAACCACCGGGTCTTTCTTTCGGCTGAGGAGAATCAGGGAAACAATCCGGTAGGTCATTCCCCCGACAAATACGATGAAGGCAACCCACGTCAGCGGACCTCGTACAAACTCGTACATCCTTTGGCCTCCTTTTCTCGCGTTTCATCTCCGTCCGTTCCCGGGGAATCATCCCCGGACCGCGGGACCCATGTGTGCATAGTCGCCCCGGGGAACTTGGGGCCGGGAGACCCCCGGACCCGGCTACCGGCTCGCGCCGGATGAGCACAAAGACAAACCGATTCCTTCTGATCTTTCACGATGTGCCGGGTTGCTTCCCGCCGCTTCCACCGGCGGCAACGGCCCCTCCGGCGGGCTGCGCATGAGGTCGTCAAGCAGAGAGCCTATTCCGATTGGGGAATTCGCCTCAGGAGGTGGTCCTACGGTGACAGGTTCCAAGGAATCGGCAGCTTTTTTCCTTTGTTCAAATATTCACTTGTTCAGTGAAACTCTCACGGGCTTTCTAACACATAATCTCCAAATTCTCAAAGGAAAGACTCCACATTTTATGCAAATTCTATCCGGTTATGGGGACGGCTCCCCGACGGCGGCCGCCTCCCGCTTCCCGGTCCCGGCCCCAAAAGCGCCCCCGTCAATGTGCAAAATTCCACAACCTCGCCTCCTGGGGACCTCCTCCGGCTCTCCTACCCGTCCCCGTCCAGCCAAAAAAGCAGGGCTTTGCGGATCTCTTCCGTCTGATCCGGATCGGTGACCTTCTCTCCCTGCCGGGTTCGAACGTAAAAGACGTCGGCCACCTGGTCCACCTTAGTGGTGATCTTGGCGACGAAAATGCGCACCTGCAGCTCGAACAGGGTCCTGGCAATGGTGTAGAGGAGGCCCACCCGATCGACGGTGTAGACTTCCAGGATGGTGTAGAGGGCCGAGGACTCATTATCGATGAGGATCTGGCTGGGGGCTTTCCGGATTCCCTCGGGCCGATGACGGCGCCCGGCCGCATGGGCCGCGATTCGATAGTCCAGGGACATTTTCCCGCTCAAAAGCCGTTTCATGTCGGCCCTCACCCGGTTCCAGTCAGGCCCCTGGGGGGAGTGCTGGGGAAGGCGGCATTGGAAGAGGAGCAGGCTCATGCGGGAGTTCATGGTGAACACCTGCGCGCCGGTGATGTTCATGTCGTGGAGGGTGAGGATTCCGGCCGCTCGAAACAGCAGACCCGGGCGTTCCCGAACGAGGAGGGTCAATTCCGCCGAGTTGTCCGACTCTTCGACTTCGAGGATGAAGGGCTCTTCGGAATTCTGCATCCGCCACTGGAGGCGCAAGTGCCCGGCCATGGCGTGGGGCGTGACCGAGAGCAGATAACGGGGATCCAACTGGGACACATAGCGATCGAGCTCCTGGTCGTCCATGAGATCGCTCACTTCCCGCCGGATTCGAGCCTTCACCCGTTCCATCCTTTCGGCGATGGCCTTGGGGCTGGGCTCTCCTTTCTCCAGCAGATGACGGACTCTTTCGTAGAGCCGGACCGCCGGCGTCTCGTTCCACTTCTCCCGTGCTCGGGGCCCGGTGGCCCTCATATCGGCAAAGCTGAGCAGCAGCAGCAGGTCCAGGTTTTCCACGTTTCCCACGGTGAGAGCGCACTGGGCGAGCATTTCCTCGTCGGCCAAGTCCCGCAGGGACGCGTTGTCCATGAGGAGGAGATGCTCAGCCACGAGGAACTGAAGAAGCTCGCATTCCTCCGTGGTCAGCCCCAGTCGCTTGGAGACGGCAGGGATCATCTCTCCGCCGCGAAGGGCGTGCCCCCTCCCAGCGCTCTTTCCCATATCGTGGAGCAGGCCGGCAAGGTAGAGCCACGCGGGATCGGTCACGCCCCGCGCAATTTCGGTGATGGCCTCCTCCTCCCCGGCATAATCCCCTCGGAACAGCCTTTTCAATTCCATCACCGTACGCAGGTGGTGCTCGTGGACGGGGTAGAGGTGAAAGGAATCGTGCTGCACCAGCCCGTGAACTCCGTTGAGCTCGGGGATGAGAGAGGCCGCCAGCCCCATGTTGTAGAAGCGCCGAACGGCGGGAAGATCCACCTCATCCCACCTCAACAGGTCGAGGAGCCCCTCTTTTACCCGGGGGTCCCCCGCACAGGAGCTCAGGGCATTCTCGTGATGATGAATCCACTGCCGGGTCACGTTGCCAAGTTCCAGCCGATGGACGGCGGAGAGGGCGAAGACCCGCAGGATGTTGCCGGGAGTTGCCGGATAGCGGTCGGTCTGGACAAGGATCTTCCCGGACCTCACCTGGAGCC
>JARKQW010000087.1 GCA_029974695.1 Syntrophobacteraceae bacterium
CGGCAACTCATCTTCGAGGAACTGGTCGATCTTCGTGAGGACGGATCTTTCCTCCTGAACATGGACTATTTCGACTACGCCACGGGGCTCAGCATGTGCCGAGATGCCCGATGGGAGGAGCTGTTCGAAATCCCTCGACGCCGGATGGAAGGCGAGCTTGTCCGGGAATATGCCGACCTGGCCCTGGCCATCCAGATGGTTACGGAGGAAATCGTGGGACGTCTGGCCCGGACGGCCCGACAGGTCACCGGGTCCCCCTATCTCACCATGGCGGGAGGGGTGGCTCTCAACTGTGTGGCCAACGGCAAGCTCCTCCGCTCGGGCCGGTTCGAGGATCTCTGGATTCAGCCCGCTGCGGGAGACGCCGGGGGCGCCCTGGGTGCCGCGTATGCGGCCTGGTACATCCGGGAGGGCGCAGAACGGAGCGTGTCCCGAGACGGGGAACCGATGAAGGGCGCCTACCTGGGCCCCGAATACGGCCTCAAGGACTTCAGGCGAACGGCGCGAAAACACTCCGCTCCTTACGTGGAATTCCCCACGCTGGAAGAAATGGTGGAAGCGGTGGCCGACCTTCTCGCCCGGGGATGCGTGGTCGGCTGGTTTCAAGGAAGGATGGAATACGGACCCAGGGCCTTGGGAAACCGAAGTATCCTGGGAGATGCCCGGGACCTGCAGATGCAGAAGAACCTCAACCTCAAGATCAAGTTCCGAGAAGGATTCCGGCCCTTTGCCCCGTCGGTGATGGAAGAGGACCTTCAGGAGTATTTCGAACTGGACAGGCCTTCCCCGTACATGCTGCTGGTGGCTCCCGTGGCCCGGAGGCGAAGGAAACCGGTCCCGAACGGAGAGGCCGAGCTGGAAATTCTCGAGAGGCTCTACCATCCACGATCGGACATTCCCGCAGTCACCCACGTGGATTATTCCGCCCGCATCCAATCCGTATCCCGGCAAACCAACGAGACCTACTGGCGGCTCCTTCGTGCCTTCAAGGAGAAGACCGGCTGCAGTGTGCTCGTCAACACCAGCTTCAACGTCCGCGGGGAACCCATCGTTTGCACGCCGGAGGATGCCTACCGATGTTTCATGCGTACCCAGATGGACTACCTGGCCATGGGAAACCTCCTTTTTGATAAGAAACACCAGGCGCCGATCCCCGAAGACGGGAGTTGGCGCCTTCAATACTCCCTCGATTAGACCGGACGACATGACACGAGCCAAATCCCTCATCAAGTGGGTCCTCAACCTGGGAATTCTCCTCTACATGGTCTTTCTCATTCTGCTTTTCCTCTCCCGGGGTGCGGGCTATGATTTTCAGATCGGGTTCCTTCGAGTCCAGCTGCGCCGGCCGGGCAATCCCTTGATGATCCTGGCCGTACTGACCCTGCTCCGAATTCTCCTCGAGATGGAAAAGAAGAATGCGGTTCTATTCGTGTTTTCCCTCCTGTTTTCCTTGTCCCTGGTGGAAATGGGATTGAGGGTCCTGGATCTGCCCATAGCCAATCAGCCTACCTTGAACAAATGGAAACGGCCGTCTCCTTCCCTGGGATGGGAGCTCATCCCCTTCAGCAAGGGGAAAGGACACGAAGGGGCGTATGTCGAAATCAATTCCCACGGGTTGAGAGACGTAGAGCGTTCATGGGAAAAGCCCGAAGGCCAATATCGGATCCTGTGCGTGGGGGATTCGTTTACCTATGGAGTGGGGGTCGATTTGAAGGATACGTATCCGAAGCAAATCGAGAACCTATTGAACTCAACAGGACATTCCGCGGACGTAATCAACTCCGGAGTTCCCGGCTATGACCTCTACCAGGTGTTGACGTATCTTCAGTCCGTAGGGACCCGTTATGACCCCGATGCGGTTCTGTATTTCTTCTACTGCAACGACCTGGCTGGATTGAAGTCTGCCGATGAAGTCAAGACCTATTACGATGCGTTGGTGAACAGCGAGGAAGACCGGGAGTCCGTCTATGATTTCTCCGGATCTTACCTCATCAACTTCACCCGCAATGCCTACACGTTCTTGTGGGCAAAATTCCGATTCCTTTACGATGCCGACTGGATTCGGAGCCTGCACAAACGAAAGAAGGTTTTCTCGAGGGAGTGGATCAAGGTGCTGGTGGGAGACTTTGACGTGGAGTTTCTCAGGAAATCCCTGGCTCGCATGAAGGATTTCACCGATGAACATGGAGTGAGGTTCATGGTCGTCTTCGTTCCGGACGCCGTTCAGCTCCACAATCCTTCCTGGCAGGAGATCAACCGGATCGTGGGGCAACTGTGCCGTTCCCAGGGAACCCCGTTTGTGGATGTGACTCCGACTTTCGAAGAGCAACCGGATGCGGCGGCTCTCTATCTCTTTCTGCTCGACCATCCGGAGTTCATCTTCGATCGTCCGGTGGAGCAGACGGTGCTGCATCCGCAGAACCCCTACGTGCTGGGGCCGCAGTTGGCAGCGGCCGCGCAGGAGGCGCCACTGAAA
>JARKQW010000106.1 GCA_029974695.1 Syntrophobacteraceae bacterium
GTCGCCCGGGAGGCCGCCAAGCTTTACGGGATCAACCTCGAGGAGGAGCCCATGGCGGTAATGGGCTTTGGAAACGTCGGCCATCATGCGGCGATCCTGGGAGAAGAAATCCTGGGCATGAAGCTCGTCGCCGCATCGGACTCCAAAGGCGGCGTCTACAATCCCTCGGGAATGAGCCCCCGGGCCCTCCTGGATCACAAGCTTCGCAACGGCGATTTTTCCGGGTTCCCCGAAGGCGACGCCATCACCAACGAAGAACTCCTCGAACTGCCCCTGACGGTCCTTTTCCCCGCCGCTCTCGAGAACGTCATCACCGAAGAAAACGCATCCAAGCTCCGGTGCAGGATCTGTTGCGAACTGGCCAACGGCCCCACCACCCCCGAGGCGGACCGAATTCTTGCCGACCGAGACATCCTGGTCCTGCCGGATTTCCTGGCCAACGCCGGGGGAGTCACCGTATCCTATTTCGAACAGGTTCAGAACGCCTACAACCTCTACTGGGAGATCCAGGAAGTCCACTGGCGATTGGACAAGAAAATGACCCGCGCCTTCGCGGGGGTTCATGATATGAGCCAACGAAACAAGGTGAGCCTCCGGCTGGCTGCCTATCTGGTGGCCGTTTCCCGGGTGGCCGAGGCGTGCAAGCTTCGAGGCTGGGTCTAGAGAGCCGCCCTCCTGCTTATCGAGGCCCCCCCGGCCGAGCTTTCCCCTCGTTTTCCCCGCTCCCTGCCCCCGGGTACCGCCTTCGGGCCTCGGGATCCTGCCGTTGTTCGTTCCCGGGCTTTGTTCGAGTCCGCCCCTCCCGGGCGCACTCCCGGTGCCGCCCCCCCTGCCCTGCCGAACCCCGCCGCCTTCGCCCTGGCGGTCTATCCGACCATCCGGTTTTATGACGGCAGGAGCGCCAACCGGTTCCGGCTCCAGGAACTGCCGGACCCCATCACCCAGGTCACCTGGAGCGGCTAGGTCGAGATTCACCACGAAACGGCACGAAAACGGGACATCGCCGGGGGCGACCTGTTGAAGGTTCCCTCTCTTTTCGGCAGCATCCTTGTTCCGGCCCCGCCCATTCCCACAGTATCTCCGGGCACCTTGGCCATTCCCCTGGGGCAGGGGCACCGTTCGTTCGGTCGCTTCCCCGACGGGTTGCCCGCCAATCCCATGGAACTGTTCCCATGGGAGATCGAGCCTCGAAGCAGGGCCATATCCGGCCAAGATCTCCGGGTCCTCCTGAAAAAGACCGGATAGGTTTTCTTGATCGCTCACACGGACGGGAGCCACACCCAGCACGACCGGAAAATGGTCGAGGTCATGACGATCCGGGACTTGCATAAAGCCTTCGAGTTCTGCATTCTTCTCGGGGTCCTGACCAACCTGGCCGGGATGCTCCTCCTCGCCCGGCTCCCCCAACCAAGGCTTCCCGCCTATTACGATCCCCGGTTTACCGAGGACCGATTTGCCGTGGTGGTGCCCTATGTCGTCGGGGAAAAGGGGCGAATCCTCTCCATTCTTCAGCGTTCCGGAATGACGGAAATCCGGGAAGTGGAGGGTCTGAGATCCCATGAAAGCCCGGGCGTCCAACCGGGTCATGCGCCGGAATTCTTTTCCTTGCTTCTACAACTTCCTGGCAATTCCCTTGGCCGTCTCGGGAGCCTTGAACCCGGGGATTGCGGCCCTGGCCATGTCTGCGGGCAGCCTGACCGTCACCGCCAACACCTTCGCTTTTCGGGGGCCTTTTCGCCTAAAGAGCCCAAAGGGCTGCCCAAAGAGCCATGAGCACCCCCATGAGGCTTTCTCCGGCAATGAGGCCCGAGGCAACGGGAATCACCGTCTTGTCCGTGACGTCGGGGTCTCGAAGGGCCATGAGCCGGGCGGCCAGGGCCCCCAGAAACATGGACAGGGTATTCCAGAAGGGAATGACGCAGGATATCCCCAACCCCATGGCCGACGGCAGGAAGCGGCGAAGCCAAGGGGATGCCGCCTGCTCGACGGCCGCCAG
>JARKQW010000151.1 GCA_029974695.1 Syntrophobacteraceae bacterium
CTGGAGCCTCCCCTTCCCCATCTCCATGTGGCGCACGATGTTTTCGAGCATGACGATGGCGTCGTCCACCACGAACCCCCCGCTGAGGGTCAGGGCCATCAGGGACAGGTTGTCCAGGCTGTATCCCAGCAGGTACATCACGGCGAAGGTCCCCACAATGGACATGGGAAGGGCCAGGCTGGGGATAACCGTGGCGGACAGGTTGCGCAGGAAAAGAAAGATGACCAGGATGACCAGGATCATGCTCAGGTACAGAGTGAATTTCACGTCGTCGATGGAGTGTCGAATGGACACCGACCGGTCATAGAGGACGTTCAGGTCGATGGATGCGGGCATCTGGGCTCGAAAGGTGGGCAGAAGCTCCTTGATGGCGTCCGCCACCTCAACGGTATTGGTCCCCGGCTGCCGCTGGATGGCCAAGACAATGGCCCGGGTCTTGGTCCGGGCATCGTTGTACCAACTGGCCACCTTGTCGTTTTCCACACTGTCGACCACCCGGCCGATGTCCTGGAGCCGGACGGGGGACCCGTTTCGATAGGCGACGATGAGGGGCCGATAGGCGGAGGCTTCCATCAACTGGCCGGTGGCCTGGACGGTGAAAGCCTGGTGCCTCCCGTACAAGGTCCCCGTGGGCAAGTTCACGTTTCCCTGGGAGATAGCCTTTTCCACCTCGTCCAGCCCGATGCCCAGTTTGCTCAGGGTTTCGGGATTCACCTGAACCCGCACCGCATACTTCTGAGCGCCGAAGATCTGGACCTGAGCCACTCCGCTCACCATGGAGATGCGCTGGGCCATCAAGGTTTCGGCGTACTCGTTGACCATGGAAAGCGGCAAGATGGGAGAACTCAAGGCCAGGTAAAGAATGGGCTGGTCCGCCGGGTTCACCTTCCGGTAGGACGGAGGACTGGGCATGTCCGCGGGCAGGAGCCGTTGGGCCTTGGATATGGCTGTCTGGACATCTTGGGCCGCCCCGTCGATATTCCGGTCCATGGCAAACTGGAGGGTGATGAGGGTAATGCCCAGGGCACTGGTGGACGTCATGGAATCCAGCCCGGCAATGGTGGAAAATTCGCGCTCGAGGGGGGTTGCAATGGAGGATGCCATGGTCTCCGGACTGGATCCGGGCAGGGTCGCGGACACCTGGATGGTGGGGAAATCCACGTTGGGGAGTTCACTTACCGGCAGGGACCGGTACCCCATGATTCCGAAAAGAAGGATGCTCATCATGACCAGGGTGGTCATGACGGGGCGGTGAATGTAAACCTCCGACAGGTTCATGAACGGGATTCCTGGGTCTTCTTCCCGTTGTTTTCCACCAGGCTCACCTTGGATCCCGGGGCCAGCCGCAAATGGCCGTCGGTCACAGCCATTTCACCCGGTGCAATCCCCTTCTCAATGACAATGTCCCGATCCAGAATCCTGCCGGCCGTCACGGGACGGTAGTCCACGGTGAAGTCCGGTTTGACCACGAAGACGTATTGACCGCCCTGGCCCGTCTGAACGGCCTGGGACGGCAGAACTACCGCGTCGTACTGGGTGGCCAGGGTCAGAACGACGTGCACAAACTGGCCGGGCCACAGCTTCTTGTCCCGGTTCTCATAAACGGCTTTCAACTGAATGGTCCCGGTTTTCGGGTCGACGGTGTTGTCCACAAAATCGAGCTCCCCCTGGACGGGATCGCTTTCCAGGCCGGGGACCAGGCTGGTCACCCCCAGCTTTCCCGTCGCCATGTACTTTTTCACCGCCGGGAGGTCTCTTTCCGGGATCGAGAAACTGACATAGATGGGACTCACCTGCCTGATGGTCACCATGGGATTGTCGTTGTCGTTGGCCTTGATGAGGTTTCCCTGGTGCACCTTGACTTCTCCCATGGTTCCGTTGATGGGAGACCGGATGTAGCAATATTTGAGCTCGAGCCTGGCCATTTCCACCGCGGCCTCGTCGGCCCGAACGGCGGCCTCGAGGGCCGCGGCGTTGGCGCTGATTTGATCGAATTGTTCTTCGGGCACATAGCCCCTTTTCACCACCGAACCGTACCGTTCAACCTGCTTTCGGGCGTTCGCCAGTTGGGCCCGCTCTTTGGCCAGCAGGGCTTCCGCCTGTTTGAGCCGGGCCTCGAAGGGCCTGGGATCGATGGTGAACAGCAGATCCCCCTTCTTGACTTCCTGCCCTTCCTTGAAATGTACCGCGAGCAGTTCACCCGTGATCTGTGCCCGGATCGTCACGGTGTTGTACGCCTGAACATTCCCGATGGCACGCAACTGAATGGGGACGTTCTTCTGCTCAGCCTCCGCCACCGTCACGGGGATTGCCGTCTTCTTCCGGGGGTCCTCCCCCTTGGGGTTTCCGGCGGCGTCTTTGGAACAACCCGAAAGGACAAAAAGTAAGAGCACCCATCCCACTGCCGAAATTCTCAGGGATCGAATCATCTTCCCACTTTCCTGGAAACCGGATCGTTTCATTCCAAAAACCTTCTTCCCGCCACCAGCATGTTTCTGTGCATGGGAGCCGCCCGGGAACGGCTTGTGCAATTTGTTTCTTCAATGCGGGCGAATAACCGTCCTATGACCGACGAATTATACCGAAACCGTCGAAGGGGGAAAAGCAAAACCCGGGTCGGGTCCCCCCCCTGGACGGTCTGCCCGGAAGAAGCCGAATCACGGCTTCTTGTCTTCGCCCGAAAGCGGTCGGCACAATCGGGCCCCCGGCCGAAAGGGAAAGGCCCTCTCCTCCCCTCGACGGTCCATCCGATATTCAGGCACAAAATCTTTTCATCCCCTGGAATACGTAGGGAATTCCATAGCTTTTGCATTGACATGAAACCTCCGTTCAGCGAGACTGTAGACCACACAAAAGGGTTGAAATCTTCTCAGCGGCAAAGAAGCCGATCCCGTTCTCGAACCGTTCGACGGCAGGTGGACCCAGAATGAACATCCTCAAGAAACGCCCGGAGCTATTCCTTGGTTTGGTGTTGACGGTCCTTTTCGTCTGGCTGGGCCTGGTTCGCATGGAGTTCCTGGATGCCCTCGAGCTCAAGTTCTATGACCTTCGCATGAAGCTCCGGGGAGAGGCTGCGGCCCCCAGCGATATCGTCATGGTGGAAATCGACGACGATTCCATCGAAAAGCTGGGACGCTGGCCTTGGCCGCGCTCCCTCGTGGCGGAGGGGATCAAGAAGATCAACACGGGGTCCCCCAAGATCATCGGACTCAATCTGATGTTCAGCGAACCGGAGCAGAACGTCGCCCTCAAAGAGATCCGACAACTTGAAGCCCTCTTCGAGAAAGTGGTTTCGCCCCAGGGCGGAGACTCGATCCTTGCATTCCGCCGGGCCCTCCAGGACGCCCAAGCGCGCCTCGATAACGACGGCAAGTTTGCCCAGGCACTCAAAGAGGCCGGGATCATTGTTTTGCCGGTTTTCTTCAAGGGAAGCATCGCCGGAGGGGAGCCGACCGAGGAGGCAACCCGGATTCTCTCCGGGCAATCCCTTCAGAACGTGCGGGTTCCTGCCGGACTCCGTCCGCCTTCGGCCAACGACATCGTGCTGCCCTTGCCCGAGTTCCTCGAGAGCAGTAAGGGACTGGGTCACATCAACATTCGCTACGACTTGGACGGTAAGGCGAGAAGGGAGCAGCTGGTGTACGAGTATCGGGGGCTTTACGTTCCCTCCTACACCCTCAAGCTGGCGGCGCTTTACCTGAATGTGCCCGGGGAAAAATTGAGGGCCGTTCTGGGGACCTCCATTCACCTGGACAACCTGGAGGTCCCCATGACCGTGAATTCGGAGCTCCTGGTGAGCTTCAAGGGACACCACGGCTCATTCAAGAAATACTCCTTCTTTGACGTGATCAACGACAAAATCCCCGCCGGCGTGTTCAAGAACAAGCTGGTGTTGGTGAGCACGACGGCCTCGGGCATCATGAATCCGCTGAGCACCCCAACGGACCCCACCATGTCGGTGGGGGAATTCTCGGCCAACGTGATCTGGGCCATTCTCAACCGGCAATTCGTGCAGCAACCCGTGTGGGACTTCACGGCGGAGCTTGTGCTCATCCTCCTTGTGGGCCTGGTGATCACCTTCCTGTTCCCCCGACTCAAAGCACTGACGGCGGCTTCCGCGTTCCTGATCCTGCTTTTCGTGCTCCTGGGCGGGTCCCTCCATCTCTTCGTTTCCAAGGGGCTCTGGCTCAGTGTCACTTATCCCGTGGTCATGCTCCTCCTGGGATACATCGGGGTGGTCAGTCTGCAATATTTCGTGACCGAAACCACCAAAGAGAAAGTCGAAGGAGAATCGGCGGAAACCAACCGCATGCTGGGGCTGTCTTTTCAGAGTCAGGGGATGCTGGACATGGCCTTCGACAAATTCCGCCGGTGCCCCGTGGATGAGGGAATGAAGGACATCCTCTACAACCTGGCCCTGGACTATGAGCGCAAGAGGATGTTCAACAAGGCCGTGGCGATTTACGAGCATATCGAAGCCCATGACGGCAGGTTCAAGGATATCGGAGACCGGAAGAAGAAGCTCATTCAGGCCAGTGAGACCATTGTTCTGGGAGCGGGCGGACCCGGCGAGCCCCTCATGGGCACGGGAACGGACGTGCGTCCCACCCTGGGCAGGTATGAAATTGTGAAGCCCCTGGGGAAAGGAGCCATGGGAGTGGTCTACCTGGGGCAGGACCCGCGTATTCACCGGATCACCGCCATCAAGACCTTTCGATTCACCGAAGACTTCGATCCCGAAGAAGTCAAGAGCATGAAAGAGAAGTTCTTTATCGAGGCCGAAAGTGCGGGGACCTTGTCCCATCCCAACATCGTGACCATTTACGACGCAGGGGAAGAGCAGGAGCTGGCCTACATCGCCATGGAGTACCTGGAGGGAGAAGATCTCCAGAAATACACCCGGGAGGAAGAGCTGCTTCCGGTTCGCAAAGTCATGGATTATGCGGCCGATATTGCCGACGCTCTGGATTACGCCCACCAAAAGGGCATCGTGCACCGGGACATCAAGCCCGCCAATATCATGCTCCTGAAAACCGGGATCGTAAAGATCACGGATTTCGGCATCGCCCGCATCACTTCCGCCTCGCAGACCCAGACGGGGGTCGTCAAGGGCACTCCGTTCTATATGTCCCCCGAGCAGATTTCGGGGCAGAAGGTGGACGGGAGGTCGGACATCTTCTCCCTGGGAGTCATGATGTACCAGCTCCTCACGGGCAAGACCCCCTTTTCGGGAGAGAACCTTGCCGCCCTCATGCACCAGATCATGAACGTGCCCCATCCGGACCCCCGGCAGTACAACCCCAAGATTGTGAAGCCCCTGGTGGACATCCTCAACAAGTCCCTGGAGAAAGACCGGGAAAAGCGCTACCAGCGGGCGTCCCAGATGGCGAGCCATCTGCGACAATTGGGCAGAAAGATCGACGAGATGGTCCAGGCCAAGAAGACCGGTTCATCCCCATAGGAATTCGCCGCGCCATGGACCTGTATATGAGCTTGTAAAGGATGAAAAATCTTTATACTATGGGACCCATGGGAATGACTGGCAACCAACCTCCTGAATATAGCTAGAGTTTCGCGCTATGGTGGTCGTCGAATCGGCAGGACTGACGGACGTAGGGAGAAAGAGAAAGGCCAACGAAGATTCTTTGCTGGTCGACGACGATCTTCAGCTCTACATCGTCGCGGATGGGGTCGGGGGCCGCAATGCCGGAGAAGTGGCCAGCCGAATCGTGGTCCAGACCATCCAGGACTACATGAAGCGGTTCAAAGAGGGCGGAACTGTCGAGGAACTGGAGGATGTGGATCACAGTCTCTCCAAAGAGGCCAACCGCCTTCTTGCCGGTGTCCGTCTGGCCAACTGGGGAGTCAATCAGCTGGCCGGAAGCAATGAAGCTTACCACGGGATGGGCTCGACGGTGGCGGCCGTCTATATTGCCGACGGGATCTTCGTCGCCGTCAACGTAGGGGACAGCCCCATCTACCTGGTTCATTCCCGGGACATCGAGAGGATCTCCGTGCTGCACACGGTCCTGGAGGAGCACAAGGCATTGGACCCCAGGACCCAGGCACGTCTGGGCGAGAGGTTCCGCCATATGCTCACCCGGGCCATGGGGATTGCCGAAACCGTGAAGCCGGACATCTGTGAGATTCAGTGTTTCAAAGACGACATCCTGGTCCTCAGTTCCGACGGGTTGAGCGACCTGGTGGCTCCCGAAGAGATCCGGGATACGGTCTTGCGGGAGCGCCCGGAAAAGGCCTGTCGGTCCCTGGTGGACCTGGCAAACGAGCGCGGAGGCGACGACAACATTACCGTCGTGGTGGTCAAGGTGAAGGAAACCAAACAAGACAATACCGGGTGGCTAGGTCGATTCTTCCAGGCCTGGAAGAATCTTTTGTCGGTTTTCCCCAAAAGGACCCAGTGATCCAACCGATCCAGAAAAGAGAGCTTTGCGATGCCAACGTTGACTCTTCGATACGAGCAGACCCCGATCAAAGAGTACCATCTCAAGAAGGGGCAATCCCTGACCATCGGTCGGAAATCCACCAACGATGTGGTCATCGAAAACCTGGGGGTGTCCGGGCACCATGCCAAGATCGACTCCATCGATGACAATTTCCTCCTGACCGATCTTCAGAGTCGGAACGGTACCTTCGTCAACGAGAAGCTGATCTCTTCCCACTGGCTGAAACACGGCGACCTCATCACCATCGGCAAACACACCCTGGCTTTCGCCTTTGCCGAGGGAGAGACCCGCCCCCCGGCCGCCGATGAGAGCGCCATGGAACAGACCATGGTCATTGAAACCGATCAGTACCAGTCGATGCTTGCAAAGAGTTTCCCCCAGGCGGAGCAGCAAATCGAAAGGCAAACCGTCGGGGTGCTCTCTTTCCTGGCCGGAGGGGCCGGAGACGTGAAGCTGACCAAGAAGCTCACCCGGGTCGGGAAGGACAGCTCCTGCGACGTGGTCGTCGGGGGGCTCATGGTGGGCAAAGTCGCCGCCACCATTAGCCAGCGACCTGCAGGCTATTATCTGAGCTATGTGGGTGGAATGGCAAAACCGAAGGTGAACGGGGAGTTGGTCAAGGAGTCGGTCAAGCTCGAGGAGTTCGACATCATCGAGATCGGGTCCAGCAAGCTTCAATTTGTCACCGACTACTCGTATAAGAAATAGCGCCCACGGCCACCAGACCGGGCCAACAGGGTCAACGACCCCGCAGCGGGGCCGGTCGCGGGTCGTTTCTATCCAAATCGAGCGGTTAGCGCTTCGCCGTCAGCTCTGAAATTTCCTGTGGTCGAACCGCTCCGGCTCCCCCCAAAACGGGGAACTTCCGAAAAGTTTGAGATACCATGGAGCTGACAGCGGATCGCTCAATTCAGATTCCATCCTTCTTTTTGTCGTTTCGCGACAAGGGCTCATCCTCCGGGGCTTGAAAAAGGTCCTTTGGCGCAGCACAAAGGGAACGGCCGGCGGTTTCTCTGCCTTCTTCGCGGAAATCCCTCGCACCGTCCGAAAATCTTCACCTCACGCTTTTTTGGGGTCCCCATCGTAGACAAACGGATACCATCCGTCGTCTATATAGAGTAAATTCCGGTGACAGATGAGAATGAAAACGGAGGGTGGAGTAATGGGAACAGTCGCCAGGCGGGGATGAGGCTGAATGGGTGTCTTGGCGCCTCCTGGCATGGGCGAGAGGACCGCTCCGGAAATCGCCGACAAGCCCTTGGGAACGAAAATCGGAGTGGGGCTCTTGCAGGACGGACAATGCAGCAGGGCCATGGCGCACTCGACCGCTCCCCATAGCGAAGCTTCCCGGAGGCCGGAACCGGAATCCGTCGCAGCACTGGTGGAACAGGCCAAAGGGGGCAGCACAAACGCCTTCGAGCAGCTGGTGGATTTGTATCATGAGGAGATCTTCCGCATGGTCTTCTATCGAACTCAGTCGCGCATGGATGCCGAAGACCTGACCCAAGACATATTCTTTCTCATGATCAAACATATTGCATCCCTTCAGGAACCCTTGCGCTTTCGCTCATGGCTCTATCGAATCGCCGTAAATCGGGTCCGGGACTTCCACCGCAAGAAGCGCTTCCTGACGCTCTTTGGGATCACCGGTCCCGAGCCGGGAGACGGGGACCAGGGCCGCACGGAAGTCGCCGAGGAACCCAGGGTCCTTGATCAGCTCATCCAGCACGAGTTCTGGGCACAAGTGACCAGACTTTCCAAGTCTTTGTCGAGGCTGGAACGAGAGGTCTTTTTCCTGAGATTTACGGAGCAATTCGGCATTAAGGAAATTGCGCAAATCCTGGGGAAGAGCGAGAGTGCCGTCAAGACGCATCTATACCGAGCCTTGAAGAAGTTTAAGGACAACACGGCTTTTTCGAAGCTTTTGCAGGGAGACAGAGCATGAGGTCCCGTGACGTTCGACACCTGAGCGAAGACCGGATCTTGCAGTCCCACGTCGATGGGACGATGCTGACGGAGGAAGACCGGAAGCATCTTTCGGAGTGTGCGGAATGCCGGCTTGCTGCAGCCGAGATCGGGGACTCCCTGAAGGCTTTCACGCAGTTGGCGGAGAGGATCGCGCCGAAACCGTCCCGGAAACCTTCGATCCTTCCCAGGGAACACGCGGCATTCTCCCGCACATCCCAATGGCGGCGCCCGTTTCTCACCGGGTTTGCCACCGCATCCGTCCTGGTCATCCTTTCCGGGATCGTCTGGAATCAGAGCTTTCGGACGGACGACATGGCTCAACTACACGAGGAGATGATCCAGGATCAGCTTCTCATTGCCGAAATCGACAAGCTCGAAGAAAACGCCTTGCCCACCGTCTATGTCGAGATATCGGACGGGCAAGACCCCGATTTGGACATGGACGGCTTCGAGGAAGACAAGGCTCTTTTCCACGGGTCGAGGGAAGGCATCCACACGGCGATTCGATCTCAGTCGGAGCGGAAGAGACGGTCATGAGGGGAAAACCCATCGGATTTCTCGTGGTATTGCTGGGCGTGATGCTGCCCGCTGTTTCTTTTGCCCAGGAGATCTATCCCGGAAAATGGTGGCATGTGCCTCCCATTCGGGAAAAGCTTCGACTCAGCGACAAAGAACGACGCCAGTTGGACGAGCTCTACGACGAAAACCGCCGTCGACTGGTGGACTTGAAGGAAGAGGCCAAACGGGAACAGTCGGAGTTGAGACTTTTGCTCGAGACGGAACCGCTCAAAGAACAGTCCGTGATGGCCCAGGCCCGCAGACTTGAAGAGGTTCGGTCGGACCTGGCGGTGGAGCGACTCCGATATGTCCTGGATGTGAGGAAAATCCTGGGGCCCGACCGATTTCAACAGCTCAAAAAGATGTACCGCAGCTCTCCCGAAATGAGAGTCCCCGCCTACCCGGGTACCCCCATCCCCAAGAAACGACCCTGGTATCGCTTCCAATGAGCCCCCGGGAAGGAGCCCCCTTGCCTTGACGAAAGCACCCGCCTCTCGTACCCGGGACAAGCTACCGAGGCGGCCCCAACCGGACGGACGCCTTCATGCCGGGCACCAGCTCGACGGGACAGTTCTGCGGAGTCACCCGAATTCGATATCGTGGATCGGAAGCCGAAGGATCGGACGGATCGGGGTCTCCAGCCCGGCCTTTGCCGCCCCCTCGAATCAGCTCCACCCGAGCGATCTCCCCGTCCACACGGGTTCCCGGAGGCTTCTCGAGGATTCCCTGCACCTTCTGTCCCACCTGGACCTTTCCCACATCCGAAGGGTCCAAATCGGCCTCGAGCCAGGTCCCGTCCAGATCGGCGACCCACAAGAGGACCTGGCCGTCCCGAACGGTTTCTCCAACCTGCACGAGCCTCCGCATCACCAGCCCCCGCACGGGGCCGACCAACAAGTATTCCCGCCTTACGGCATCGAGCGCTTCCCGGATCGCCTCAATCTCCCGGTCGGCAGACCGGAGGACCTCCTCCCACTCCCGCAACCGCCCGGGATCTTCCTCCGGGGTCCCTCCGGCCTCCCGGCGCTCACGGAGGGCCTCGACCTCGGCTCTAGCCTCTTCCACCCGTCTTCGCGCCATGTCCCGGGCGCTCATGCCGCTCGAGGAGGGTTCCGTCGGCAAAGGGTTGCTTTCGTACAAAACATAGTCGGAGTCCGTTCCCTTAGCGATGCGTCGAAGTCGCTGTTCCTCGACGGCCAGGCGTTCCCCGGCCGATTTCAGGGCCTGTCGAGCAACAGGGTTCTCCGGTCCGCTCCTTCTCTTGACTTCCGCCGGTTTCTCCCGGGCTTCGCGGAGCCTTTGCCGGAGAGTACGAACGTCGGCAAGGGCCTTGTCCGTCCGAGCCTCGATTCCATCATCCCGCACCACAACGAGAACGTCGCCCTTTTCCACGGGATGCCCCACATCCGCCTTCAGTTCTCGAACGGTTCCGGCGCCGGGACTTCGGACGGGGACCCATTCGGACTCCACATGGGCATGGAGGGTCGGTATTTGGGTCGGTTGGGGGGCGAAGAGCGTTCTTGCAAGGGACCATCCGCCGACGCCCCCCAGGAGCAGAAATAGGGCGGCCCACAGGGCTATGGCCGCAGGCCCCCCGGCCCAACCCCCTCTTTTTTCTCCCGATGGACGGGAATCGGCCCCTTCCCGGACCACGGGGTCCGTCTCCTTCTTCACATCGGCCCTGAGATCTTCTTTGGCCATGGGGTGCTCCTGGTATGCCGGGGAAGCAAAGTCCCTCAATGAGCGGGGTGGGCGTCCCCGTCGGGGAGGGACCCCACGGTCGGTCCTCAAGATTCTTCGAGTCAACGAGGATTGGACGCGGGAGGGGTCTGCCAGACCCATCCGTAAGGATTGGCTGGGGTCTGCTTCTTACCGTAAAGAAAGATGATGCTGATCCTGCGGTTTCGAGGATCCAGCGAATTGTCCTTGATCAGGGGGCTCTTGTCCGCAAATCCCACCACTCGACTGATCTTGTCGGGCTTGATGCCGTCCAGTTCGAGCTGTTTTTTGGCATTACACGCCCGCAGGCTGGACAATTCCCAATTGTTCATGGGTTCATTCTTCCCCACGGAGGAATCCGAGTGACCCTCCACCACGATTTCGTTGGGCAGATTCATCATGGTGCCTGCAACCATTTTGGTGAGCCTCTTGCCGGTCTCCGTGAGTTGAGGACTTCCGGGTAGAAACACGGGGGACTCCGCCCGGTCCACAATCTGGATTCGTACCCCCAGTTCCGTGGTGTCCACCACGATGCTTTCTTTGAAGCTCTCCCCCTGCTCTTGGACTTCCGACATCAATTTGCCCGTCATTTCCTCCAGTTCCGTCAGGCCGCCGTTCTTCTCTTGCCCCGTCTCGTAGTACTCCTGTCCCCCGGACTGGATAATGGGGTTCACTCCTCCTTCCTGCATGAAGGATTTTCCTCCGCGCTCGAAAAGGCTGAAGTATTTGAAATAGAGGGCCATCACGGCGCGCTTCTCCGGAGAGACCATGGACAGCAGCCACAACAGCAGGAAGAAGGCCATCATGGCGGTGACAAAGTCGGCGTACGCCACCTTCCAGCTTCCGCCGTGATGCCCCCCATGATCCTTCTTGATCTTCTTGATGATGACGACTTTGGGCTTTTCTTCCACTATTTCTTCGCCTGCTTGAGGACCGTTTCGAGCTCGAGGAAGCTGGGCTTCAGATCGGCGGGAATGACCCTTCGGGCAAATTCCACCGCGATCTGAGGCGACGGACTGTTCACAAAGGCAAGAATGGCCACCTTCAACACGTTGAGATACTCCCGGTCCTCACTCGCCATGTGTTCCAGGTTCTTGGCAACGGGACCCACAAAGCCGTAGCACATCAACACACCCAGGAAGGTCCCCACCAGGGCCGCACCGATGTAGTGCCCCAGCACGGAAGGGGGTGAATCGATCTTTCCCATGGTGAGCACCACGCCCAAGACACAGGCCACAATCCCCAAGCCGGGCAGAGAATCCGCCACGGTGGCGATGGACTTGGATGGAACAAGCAGCTCCTCGTAGTGGGCTTCGATTTCGTAATCCAGCAAGGATGCCAGTTCATGAGCGTCAATGTCCATAATGGTCAAGGTTCGCAGCGTATCCGTAAGGAACGCAAGGGAATGATGATCCTTGAGAAACCCCGGATATTTCTTGAAGATCTCGCTCTTTTCCGGGTCGTCGATGTCCGCTTCGATGGACACCAGGCCTTCTTTGCGAATCTTGAAGAAGATCTCGTTGAGAAGCATCAGGACCTCGAGGTAATCGTCCCCGGTCTTCACCTTGCCTCCAAACAGTCTGCCGATGCTTCCAACGGTTGCCTTGATCACCTTGAGGGGGGAAGCCGTGACGAAGCCGCCCAAAGCCGCGCCAAAGATGATGACTACCTCGGCGGGCTGATACAGCACGCTCAGATTGCCGTGTTCCATCAGGTAGCCGCCGACCACGGCTCCCAGAACGATGAACATTCCAATGGCCACAAACATGGTTTCAGCCTAAAGCCTCCGCTGTTTCCTCAGGGTTTCCCTCTGCTTCTCGAAAACGAACTTCACGATTTCCTCTCGGATGTCTTCGTCGATGACCGTGAACTGCACGCCGGTTCTGTAACGTTCGCCACACACCTCTTCCACGTGGATCACTTCCCCGTAGACGAAAAACACCTTGTTGGAAACGGTGGGGAGCATGAACTGCATCTCGACGAACTCCCCCACGCCGTAGGCTTCCTTGGAATAGAAGCTCATTCCTCCCCCGCTGATGGTGACCTGACTGCCCTGGAGTGTTCCGGGGTCGCCGTTGCCGAAGGTGAGATACTGGAGAACCGCATCCAACTTGGCGTTCAGGATTTTGAGCGCCTCGGCCAGTTCACTGTCCTGTAGATCGGGCCACGGCTGAAACGTTGCCGAGAAGCACTCCGACGAGGTGCGGGAGTGAAGGTCTTTCCTTTCTTCCAACGACGTGAGCCGTGTTTTGAGGGGGATGAACGCATCGACCCGCGAGTATTCCCTCATGTTCCGTCTGCTCTCTTGGTCCATAATCAACCTGCCGGTTCGCCCCCGAAACGGGGTTGTTCCCATGGTGAGACGGGTCTCTGTACCCGGGGACAACATCCCGTGGGCGTTTCTGAGTTTTTCATGCGTTCTGCGCGCTAAGAATGCCGTCCCGTCCTCTTTGCCCGATGATCCGAAGATTCCCTGGGGCAACGGCGTCTCCCGAGCTGCAGTCGCGTGGTTTCCCGGCCCTGTGCTTAGTTAGCTATTCGGGTTTCGGCGGACAAACCTTTAGGGAAATCCGAGACCGGGTGGGTGGGATCGAGGTGAACCACATCCGTGGCGGCCCCCCCTGGATCCGGTTTCGGAGAGGGCGCCCCCGGGGGGAAAGCAAACGGTCCCGGGAATCGGTACGGAAGATTGCGGAAGCCCCCGATGGTCAGGACGGACTCGGCCCGGACCCGGAAAACGGCATAGACCCGGATATCGGCCGAAAGGAAGGCCCCCATGGGGTTCGACGGCCTGCAATCCGAAGCATTGCTCCGTTTGGGGCCGGACCTCCCCGCTCTTCACGGGAGCCGGTCCTCCCATCCGCCCCCCAGAGACTTGTAGAGGGCCACGAGGTTCGTACAGACCGCCTGCTCGCTGAGGGCCAGCTGTTCCTGGAGCTGGAAGAGACTTCGCTGATTGACCAGCACATTGAGGAAATCCACCAGACCCTTGGTGTAGAGCTCGTTGGAGATTTCCACGGCCCGCCGGTTGGCGTCCACGGCCTGGGCGAGGTGATTGCGGGTCACCTGCTCCTTGGAATAAGCCACCAGGGAATTTTCCACATCCTCGAGGGACGCGAGAACGGTCTTTTCGTATTGGGCGAGGGCCTGTTCCTGGCGTGCATTCTGAACCCGGATGTTGGCCCGAATCCTTCCCGCATCGAAGACCGGCCCCTGGATGGAAGGACCGACGCTGAGGGCTCGACTTTGGGGCGAGATCAGGTCCGAAGCGTTGACACTTTGCCAGCCTGCATTTCCCGTGAGGAAAAACCGCGGGAAGAGGTCCGCCGTGGCGACCCCCACCCTGGCGGTGGCCGCAGCCAGTTGTCTTTCGGCCCGGCGCACGTCGGGACGGCGGCGCAGCAGCTCCGACGGCAGCCCTACGGGGATTTCGGGGGGAGCAACGGGGAGTGCCGACGGGTCCGACAACTCCTGGAGCAGCGCCCCGGGCCCCGCTCCCAGGAGGACTCCCAGCCGATGGATGGCTTTCTTGGATGCGGACTCGAACTGGGGCACCCGGGACTCGGTAGTGGACAGCAGCGCCTCAGCCTGGGCGATTTCCAGCTCACTGCTGAGCCCGGCCTGGAACTTGGCTCGAGTCAGCTCCACCGTTTGTCGCTGAGCCTCGAGGTTGTCCCGAGCGATGGCGATGCGGCGCT
>JARKQW010000168.1 GCA_029974695.1 Syntrophobacteraceae bacterium
GTTGACCACTTCGATGCGTGCCAGAGCCTCCTGCGGGCAGATCTTGGAGAGGTTTTCCCTGATATCGGCGGCCAGGTTTCGGGTGAAGGTAGTGAAAAGGATCCGATCGTTCCTTCCCGTGAACACATTTTGTGCCAGCCATTTCGCCCGGTGCATCGCCGCAACGGTCTTGCCCGTCCCGGCACCTCCAAGAACACGCACGGGACCGTTCCACTCCCGCTCCACAAGCTTCCTTTGTGACGGATGCAGGAAAACCCTCCACTTCTCCAAGGGTGCCTCGAGGATGGAGGACAATTCCAGGTCATCCTCGACCACAAAGAATCGCCGCCTGCTATCGGGATTCTCCAAGGCCTTTCCGAAGTCGCCGGTGTCGACCACTTCATCTTCCCTGGAAAACTCCAACTCCCGCAGGGCTTCATCCACGGAATACCCACTCGCCAGCATGTAAAGGGCCTCCGAAGCCTCACGGGGAAGGTACTCGACGGCCCGGTCCAATTCCTCCTCGGACTGGATGCTTCTAACGAGCGGTATTTGGATTTCCGGCACCCCAAATCGCAGCAGGTGCCGGTCATGAATGCCGGCAAAGAGGCCCTTTGGGAAATCGCCTTCAGGGGCCGGCTTACTGCCGAGAACCTCCTCGGTTTTCGTGACATCCACAACCTGGATGGCACCCGTCTCGGGGTGAATCCCGCATATCTTGTTTGCCGCCCAGGCATATGCTTTGTCGTGGTGATCGACCCAGAGGAGAACATAGACGTTTCCTTTCTCGGGCCGGAGCACGATACCTCGGTACGCAAGGTCGATCCTCACGGACCTGATGTTGGGGTCCCTCGCCGCCTCGATCCTCTCATAGTTGATTCCCGGCATCGTCGGGTCGGCGCGAAACTTGTTGACGAACTCGAGGACCTTGTTTTGCTGAGCCCGCGGGATCCTCAGGAGTGACATGAGGAAATCCTCCGACAAGGCGACCTTCACAGCAGTGGCACCTGCAACCATCAATCCCGCTCCCCTCTAATCCTTGAGCATCACACACAGCTGGTCTGGGTTATCCAAGACCTCGGCCAAGAGGAAAACAGTCCATCCGGCAGCCTCGAACAGGGCCCGGTACCCTGCTTCATCATCCCGCAGCAGGGCGACCTTCATCTCCTCCCACGCCAGCTCGGCGGATGCAACGATCTCCCCCGTCCCCCCCATCAGCTCAAAGCCTGGTTCCGGGACCGGGCCATCATGTGCCGCGAGGTGATCGATGAGACCGTGGACCTGCGGGTCAACCAGCTTCTTCACCTCATGCCATTCGTCACTGAGCGTGGCTGTTGCCCCGGGTTTAACCGGTACCCCCTCAACCGACGCCAATTCATCATAGAGGTTCGCCCTTACACCCCGCTCGCTTACAAAGAAAGCTCCTGGAAGAAACTGAAAAAGGTTGTACGCCCTCAACATCCCCGTCCAGGCAGATTCAAAAGCGGGTTTTTGTCTCTCTTCCTCTTCGTCCCCAAAACTGCAAAGGAGCCTCATCCCATCGGTCTTCGGCCCGGAGGTGGAGCTTTTCTCCGCTGTCGCATAGACCCGGGAGGAAACGCCGGTCCCTTTGTTATCAAGGTCGTAAAGCCCAAGAATTGATTCGCTCAGCTTTTCCTGGAGGATGGTACGGATCCCGGCGGGGCTTTCACTTTCCAGCCTCTCCTGCCAGGAACTCACCGATTCGGGCGTGGAAAACCGCTTGGCATCCAAAAAGCAGAGCCCCGTGGCGTAGGCGAATTTCCCCCACAGCTCCTCATTGGGGTCTGCAAGATAGCGGATGAACCAGGTGAAGCTTCCTTCCTTGACGGCCCCCTTCAAACCCTGCAACCCGTATCCATCCATCAGTTTGTTGAATAATGCGCCCCCGGGCGTCTTCCCAGGATCCAGGAGGTTTTCAAAGTAGTCGCCCTGGTGCTTGAACTGGTTCTCCACGTCTTTCCAGGTGAGTGACCACACGAGGAACCGGCCGGACCTGACGACGGCCATCCTTTGGGCGAGGTCCTCCCCGACGCGGTCCCGGTGATAGAGAAAACCATCGGTGAAGACGGCCAGGGGCTTGAGTTGGTGCTGTCCCCGTGCCGGCCGGAACA
This sequence comes from Syntrophobacteraceae bacterium, assembly GCA_029974695.1. GTDB lineage: Bacteria > Desulfobacterota > Syntrophobacteria > Syntrophobacterales > Syntrophobacteraceae > JAGPLX01. The sequence continues at coordinate 2,112 of JARKQW010000168.1, forward strand.
CGAAGTCGGCCTGGGAAGGAATCAACACCCCTTCCTTGGGACCCAGTTTCACCTGTGGCTCAATCCCATAGGCCATGCCTCCGATCTTCAGGAAATAACCGGGTTTCCCGTTCACCACCTCCTTGGTGAGAGCCACATCCAGTTCAGGTCCCCTGAACCTTCTCAAGGCTTCGATGAAGCGGGCCTCCAGTTCACTGTCGAAAAGGGCGTTCACTTTGACGTTCTTGAGGGCGTCGGTTTTGACCAGGCGATCTCTTTGCCGCAGAATGGACGAGAGAAGCTCGATAGCCGTGTCCCTGGAGATTTCCGTCATCCGGGTGCTGTTCTTGTAGGCGTACAGGCACTGATAACACCCGTCCTTTTCCGGGTCCTCGTTGCAGGGGCAAGACCTCAGTGCATCCAGCCCAAGCTGAAAAACCTCCATCATGGGCTGCTCGGAGCGCATCAGTTGCTTGAGGTACCCGGTCCCCCCCGGCACGGTGTCAAAGAGCACGAGGTATTTCTTCCTGTAGGAAGTCTCGGGAACGGGTTCCTCGTGGTCCGTTATCCTGAGGTGGTCCACGCTTCCCTCGAACTTCCGTTTGAGCCCCAGTTGCAGGGCAGCCAGGAAGGAATGGTGCTTGCGTTCGGACCCCGTGAAGGTCGTCACGGGAAGCAGAATACGGATGGCCTCGGAAGAGAAATCCCGATACAGGTAGACACAATCGATCAGGTTTCGGTCCGATTCCTGGTCACGGGCCGTGCAGGTCAAAGCATGCCGGATCTTCCCGTTGTGTTCCTGGACCTTTCCGCAATGCCTGCAGAGAGCGAATCCTTTCCGTGGAAGTTCCACCCCCGCAAAGGTCACCTTTTCGGCAAACTCCCCCTTCTCCCCGAAGTTGATTTCCCGGAAGGCGGCTTTCGAAAGGAATTCAAAGCCGAAGGCCACATCGTCACTGTCCAGGCGATATGCGTCCGTCACGTGCTCCTGGTTGAAATCGAGGAGGAGCTGTTTTTCATAGAAACTTGGCTCCCGCTCGTCACTGTCGTCACCGATTCGGCTCTCCCGGTCGGAGGTGGTGGCAAAGACCTGCCGAAGGCGGACCATGTTGCGCTTCCGGCCTTCATCGCTCCAGAGCATGCTCCCGCAGTTGGGACAACTGCTCTTTTCGGGCTCCAGACCGATCAGTTCCGAATGAGAGCAGTTGTTGCAGATGCGCCAGGTCTCAACTTGGGACACGTTCATGTCCACCTGGTCCACCCGGACCTTGCGCCCCCCGGCATAGAAGTGATTCGCGGGAGCCATTTCCGCAATGGCTGTGGCGGCAGGGCGCTCATACTCATACACCCAGGTGTTGTATCCCCCTTCACCCTCCTGTCTCTTTTGTTTCTTTCGGTAGATGATCGAGCGCAGCTGGACTCCCGCCTCGGGGAATGCATAGTTGGGAATGAGCCCCTCATCCGTGAGGAAGTTGAGCGTGTCCCGCCCGTTGATGAGACTCACCAGCTTCTGAAGGGCGCTCTTCTCCCGTTTCAGCTCGTCCAGCTCCTTCCCGGCGTTCCGGCCCTTCGCCGGGTCCGCTTCCTTGCGGCGAATCCTGTCCCTCAGAAGCTTCACCTTGTTCTGAAGGGAGTGCCGCTCCTTCTTGAGCCGGTGCAGTTCCTCGACGATGCGGTACCGGAGGCCCCCGGGTCCGCCTTCTTCCTCGCGAACGAATCGGGTCAGATGGTCCCTCGAATCCTCGGTGAGGGAATCGGAAAACAGCTCGATGAATCGGTCCAGGAGCTCCGTCCGGTGTGTCTCGATGAAGTACAGGAAATTGTGGGGAAATTTCCGCCTGTCGGCGGGTTCCAGGTTGTTCAACACATGGCCGAGCCGCATGGGAAGGGCCGTTTCAGAGATCCCGGATTCCACCCACCGGTCGAAACAAAATGCGGTGAACTGGCGCTCCAGCACCGCGGACGCATTGAGAAAAACCCCGGGCGGCTCAACCCTCCCCGTGATCATCTCCTTCGGGTTGGAAAAGAAGTAAAGGTCATGGGGCCTGGCATTGGCCACGGTGAGGTTGAGGGCATTGCCGTCGCGCCGCCCCGCTCGCCCGATCCTTTGCAGGTAATTTGCCTGGGCCGGGGGAACGGAGCAGAGCACGACCGTGGAAAGGTCCCCGATATCGATGCCCATTTCGAGAGTGGGGGTGCACGAGAGAAGGTTCGGATACCAGGGCTTTCGGTCCTCCGCCTGGGCTTTGAATCGCCGTTCAAGGTCCTCTCGATGGTCTCTCTTGAGGAGGCCCGTATGTTCCTCGGCGAAGATGCGCTGGATGTCCCCCGTCGCGTAGAGCCTGCCGTAGTAGTCCACTCGTTGATCCACTTGGGAGTATCGGCCCGGGCAGGCATACCGAAGGCAGGTCATCCCCGTCCAGATCGCCGCATCCTGGGTGGCCCCCGATGTCCCATGGCCGCATCGGTTGCAGCGGAACCGGCTCACCTGGTCCTGGATGCGAACCACCTCGGGTTTCAGCCCCCAGACCCGGTCGCCCCGCACCCGCCGCTCCCCGAGGATTCCCTGCTCCGCAAGGACCTTCAGGACATATTCATAGACCCGGTCCACCAGGGACCGAATCATGGGGTGCACAGGAAAGAAGCACTTCTCCATCCATGCCTGGTACCAGGTCCTTCGCCCCGCGGCCCCACTGATCAGGGGATCGAATCGAGTCCCGCTCCTCGTGGTGAGAAACGCAGGGGTCCGGGATGCTTTTCCAAAGTTGGGCATCCAGGGGATTCGATTGAGCTTAAAATAGTTGCCAAAGGACTCGATGTAGCCGTCCAATCCCGGATGAAAGACGGCCCCCTGGTCCTTGAGGCGCACGATGAAACCCAGGATGAAACGGCGGAGCGTCTCCCGGTCGAGGTTCCTCAGTTCACCCATCTCGTTTTGAAGCACATCCAGGAGTCTCTCCGAAGCCCTCTCGAAAACTTGGGGATCCAGGTGCCCAATGGACGATCCTGATTTTTCCAGGGTCCTGCCGATTCGCGCCTGAAACCCGTATTCGCTGAAGATCTCCCAGGCGATCCGCCGATCCACATCGTCCCTCAGTTGCGACCCGCCCGGAAGCTCACCGTGATCCTTCAGATGGTCATAGTCCTGGAACCAGTGCATGTTGGGGGCGAGAAAGGCGGCGATGTAGGACTTCTCATCCATCATCCCGGACCAGTACTCCACGAAGGCCCGGGGAAGTTCGGCAAGGGAGAGCCCCGATGCCCCGTTTTGAACGCACTGTTGGATGGCGCTCCTCAGGTTGAACCGGTAGGTCCGCGCGGCAAAGAAACCCGCCCGGTGAGCGGCGTCCTGCACCGAATCCGAGAAGCTGAGAAGCTTCTTGTCATCGTTGAATTCCGATGAATAGAGCTGGGCCAGCATGACGCTGGTGAGGCTCGCCGCCTGGGAGCCCATGATGGTGAGCCCGTTTTCCGCGTCGCAGTATGGGCAGTCATGCCGGGCGATGACCCTCTCGCCCCGTTGGGTCCGCTGGTTGGACACAAAGACCCGGATGAGCCCGCCCCCGTTGCAGGAGGGGCAGTTTTCCCCGTCCAGGCGTTCCGTGAGGTTCAGACACTGGGGACAAAGGAGGGAGATCCCCGACTCCATGGGCCGGTTTCGGGCGCCGGCCTCCTCGGGGAAAAGAAAGGTTACCTTGGGATCGTCCCCAAAGAAAGCGGGATAGAAGTCCTCCAGGTTCCCGGAAATGAAGGAATCCTTCTGACGTTTCAGCCCGGCCCAGGCGGTGCTCCCACACTCCCTGCAGTTCACCACCGGCAGATGGCGCTTCAATTGTTCGTCGTTCAGGTCGTCCGCAAAGGTGAGGGCGGGCGTTTGGCTCACCTCGCCGACCATCCGGCGAAGCTCCCGCAGCCACAGCTGAATCCGCACGTGCAGGAAAGGGGCCGTCTTCCTGTCCGCTTCCGGTATGCCTTTTCCGCCTTCACCTTCTGAGCCGCCACCCCAAACCCTTGCCTCGGAAACGAGGCTCAGCAGGCTGTTGAGGAGATTCTCCCGGTACTCCGCCGGCGCGCCCTGCAGTTCCGGTGTGACCCGCTCCAGCCGGTCGAGGAGTTCGCCAAGACCTTGGGGTTTCCCCTCCATCGCCTTGAGAAGATTTTGAAAGAAGTAGTGGCCCTTGATCTTCTCACCCAGGGCTGTTCTCCATCCAGGTTCCTCGAACCCGCCTTCGGGTATCTCATCATGGAACCAGAGCGCATGTTGGGCTCGAATGAAGGCTTCATGGCCGTCGTAGGCTTCGGGATCGAGTGCGTCGGCCTTTTCAGGCGGCACCACGTCACGCCCCGTCACGAAGCAGTCCGCAAGGTACTCCCCGGCACTCACCCGGGACTCGGTGATCACGGAATCCCCGTCGAAAGGCTCCCCGAAGACTTCCCGGGCGTACTGCACGAGGCGCTGCTTTTCGCCCTCGCTTCCCAGGGTTGCCGACGTCCCCACGCAGCAGAGGAAACCGGGAGGGGTCTTGAGCCTCGCCTTGAGCCGACGCACCAGGCAGGCGAGGTCCGTCCCCTGGGCCCCGTCGAAGGTGTGGAGTTCGTCCACCACGAGGAAACGGAGGCTCTCCGGGCCGTTTTGTTTCCACAAGGGGAAGTCCTTGACGCGGATCAGCAGGTAATCGAGCATCTTGTAGTTGGTGAGGAGGATGTC
>JARKQW010000180.1 GCA_029974695.1 Syntrophobacteraceae bacterium
ATCTATTTTGCCCGGCCCGACAGCAGCATCTTCAATCAAAACGTGTATCTGTGGCGAAAACGGCTGGGGCACCTGCTGGCCCGGGAATACGGGTCCCTGGGGGGCGACCTGGTGATGCCCTTCCCGGACTCGGGCAACTATGCGGCCCTGGGCTTTGCCGAAGCCTCCCGGGTGCCCTTCGAGATGGGAGTGATCCGCAATCACTACGTGGGTCGCACCTTCATCCAGCCCAGTCAGGCCATGAGGGATTTCGGGGTCCGGGTGAAGCTCAACCCGGTGCGGGACCTGCTCCAGGGCAAGAAAGTGGTCCTGGTGGAGGACTCCATCATCCGGGGCACCACCACTCGAACAAGGATCAACGCCCTTCGCCAGGTGGGAGCAAGAGAGGTGCACATGATGGTGAGCTGCCCGCCTCATCGATTCCCGTGCCCCTATGGGATCGATTTTTCCACCAAGGGGGAGCTCATCGCCGCCTCCCACTCGGTGGAGGAAATTCGCCGGTTCATCGGGCTGGATTCCTTGAATTATCTCAGCCTCGAGGGGCTCCTCGAGGGGGGAAACGCCGTCCTGAACGATCACCCGTTCTGCCTGGCGTGCTTTACGGGGGATTACGCGGTGCCTTTCAAGGAGCAGGTCCGCAAGGACTGTTTCGAAAGGCAGGAACACCGCTCATAAGGGGGAACATGGATACCGGGGAAATTCTCGAGATTGCCGCGGAAGTGCTCAAGATCGAGGCCGAGGGGATTCTTCACCTGGTGGACCGCCTCGAGGAATCCTTCGCCCAGGCGGTGCAATGGATCTACGGGTGCCGGGGGCGAGTCATCGCCACGGGGATCGGCAAATCCGGCATTGTGGGCCGAAAGATTGTGGCCACCCTCAGCAGCACGGGGACTCCGGCCCTCTTTCTCCATCCCGTCGAGGCCGTCCACGGAGACCTGGGGATGATCCGGGGAGAGGACATTGTCCTGGCCCTGTCCAACAGCGGCGAGACCAACGAGCTCAACGTCATCCTGCCCAGCCTGCGAAACATCGGCACGCGGATCATCTCTTTTACGGGCAAGACCGATTCGACCCTGGCCCGACACAGCGATCTGGCCATCTATGCGGGGGTTCCCCGGGAAGCCTGCCCCATGGGGTTGGCCCCCACCGCCAGCACCACGGCCATGCTGGCCCTGGGGGATGCTTTGGCGGTGGCCCTGATCAAGCTGAGAAATTTCCAGGAGCGGGATTTTCACCGGTACCATCCTGCAGGGCACCTGGGCGAGAGGCTCGACGTGCCCGTCTGCGAAGTGATGCGCCGGGGAGAAGCCATCCCGGTGGTGCACGAAGATACGCCGGTTCTCGAGGCCCTGGAGGAAATGAGCCGAAAGGGCATGGGAGCCACCCTGGTCCTGGGGAAGAGGGAGGAACTGCTGGGAATCTACACCGACGGGGACGTGCGGCGCACCTTGAACCGGTATCCCGACGTGCGGGAGGTGCCCATGCGCCGGGTCATGTCCGTCAAGCCCCGTACCCTTTCGATGAAATGTTCGGTGGCCGAGGCCCTGGAGATGATGGAACGGCATCTCATCACCGTTCTTCCCGTAGTGGACGGGGAAGACCGGCTCCAGGGAATCCTGCACCTCCACGATCTGCTGGGAAAAGGTCGAATCCGGTTTACCCGGTGATCGTTCGCCGGGCGGTAGCCGGTGCCGGGCCGCTCCGCGGGCCTGCGCGGGGTCGAAGCGGTTCGGTTGCGCCCCGGGTCCGAAAGCTCCTCGGGACGTCTCCCCCTGTTCTCGGAGAAACAATGGCAACAAGAGATGCGGCCTCCGTCGGTCGAAAGCCTCTGCAGGACCTCGACGGCGATCCCTTTGCGCGGCCTTCCTCGCTCGGTGAATTTCCCCTTGCAGCTTCCGCCCAGAAATAATAGTAGATAGCATCTTCGGCAAATGGGCTGGCGTAGCTCAACGGTAGAGCAGCTGATTTGTAATCAGCAGGTTGCGGGTTCAAATCCCATCGCCAGCTCTCAGTTTACAGACTTTCGGATTTTCGCCTGTGCACCTCCTGTGCACGGATTCCGGAGCCTCACGCATTCCATCAGGCGCAAGCCGCCGCCATAGCAGGATGTTGAATTGACGGGATGAGCTCAACCCCTCTTTCCCCAAGAGAAGCCCAGGCTTCACGAAGAGTCCCGTCCACCGAGAAGTGCTCCCTTGGCAGGGGCCCCTGTTCTTCAGCTTTTGCGAGAACGGATTTCAGAAAAGAGACGGCAATAT
>JARKQW010000189.1 GCA_029974695.1 Syntrophobacteraceae bacterium
CATAGGGCCACGTGGGATCCGATGAATCCCGTGGCACCGGTCACAAAGGCAATGGACATGGTCGTTCCCAGGATCCGGTTTTCTCGGCGGACGTTTCCGCGGGGATGCCGCCCGGCGGGACCGCACGGGCCCCCCGGAGGCCGGTGCCCCCGCTTCTTCCGGGTTCCTTATATCAAAAAGACCTTCGCAATCTCCAGTCCTAAAGTCCCCCGGGATCGGGGAACCCGAGACTCCTTTGGGGCGGATCCGTGTAGGAGGACCACCACCTCCCCCCCAAATGAAAGCGGCTCCCTTCTGCATTCCCCTCCCCGCGGCCACGACTTCGTGGGGTTTCCGCCGGGAGTCCCCCTCCTCTCCCCTCCCTCCCGGGGAGGAACCGGGGGAGAGGAAGCCGCCCGTGTACGGAAAAGCTCCCGGGTGGTCCGGGGTTTGACCACCCGGAATCCCGTTTGATCCAGTTTGATGGTTGACATGGGAACGGGCCTACAGTATCGTGCAACCGGCTTGCAGTATGGATTTCTGACTGTATTACCGGACTCTGCAACTCCATCTTTTCTGGTTCCCCCTGCACCGGGATGCACCGTTGTGCACCCCCGCACCGGAAAGCTGAATCCTCACAGGTAGGGTATCGCTGCAGTCGTTTTCGTTAGTGGAAAAATTTCACAAGGAGGAGGTGAGGCCCTAGATTACGACCGACACAATTAGGTTTTCCCGAATGCCGAGCTGACAAACAATGAGGGAGGACAGAAGACATGAAGCTGACTCGAAGGGATTTCCTCAAAATCTCCGGGGCCGCAACGGTTGGACTTGCCCTGGAGGGGATGGGGCTCAATCTCAAACCTGTGGAGGCCTATACCGCCACACTGCGCATCAAGGACGCCAAAGAGACTCCGAGCATTTGCTGCTATTGCTCCGTGGGTTGCGGAATCCTGTTCCACACGGACACCAAGACCGGAAAAGTGATCTATTCCGAAGGGGACGCGGATCATCCCATCAACCAGGGGTCCCTCTGCGCCAAGGGCGCGTCCTTGTACCAGCTGGCTCAGAACGACAAACGAAGCACCAAGGTCCTGTACCGGGCTCCCAACAGCGACAAGTGGCAGGAAAAGACTTGGGAGTGGGCTTACAAGGAGATTGCCAAACGGGTGAAGAAGACCCGGGACGCAACCTTTACGGTAAAGAATGAAAAGGGTCAGGTCGTCAACCGCTGCAACGGCATTGCATCTGTAGGCAGCGCGGCCATGGACAACGAGGAATGCTGGATCTACCAGGCCATGCTTCGTGCCCTGGGACTGGTCTATGTCGAACATCAGGCCCGTATTTGACACAGCGCCACGGTAGCGGCTCTGGCAGAGTCGTTTGGACGCGGCGCCATGACCAACCATTTCATTGATTTTGCCAACAGCGACGTCGTCCTGATCATGGGCAGCAACGCCGCCGAGAACCACCCCGTCTCCTTCCGCTGGGTGATGAAGGCCAAGGACAAGGGAGGAATCGTGATCCACGTGGATCCGCGTTATACCCGCACCTCCACCAAGGCGGACATCTGGGCGCCTTTGCGTTGCGGCACGGACATCGCCTTCCTGGGCGGCATGATCAAGTACGTTCTCGAAAACGACAAGATCTTCAAGGACTACGTGGTCAACTACACCAACGCGGCTTACATCGTGGGGGAGAAGTTCGACTTCAAGGACGGTCTCTTCTCCGGCTTCAACGCCGAGAAGAAAGCCTACGACGCATCCAACTGGGCCTATGTCCTGGACGACAAGGGCATTCCCAAGAAGGATCCCTCTCTGCAGGATCCCCGGTGCGTGCTTCAGCTGTTGAAGAAACACTATTCGCGCTACGACCCGGACACGGTTTCCAAGATCACGGGAACCCCCAAGGAAGACCTGTTGAAGGTCTACGAGG
>JARKQW010000208.1 GCA_029974695.1 Syntrophobacteraceae bacterium
CGAATTGAGGTTTTCCCTCAAGGGCTGGAGGTTTTGCAGCATCTTGAAAAACGGCTTGGCCAGGTCCGGAAACTTGTACACCATGGTGGAAAGCTGCATATCGCCCAGGCGCTCTCGGTCCATGACGAAGGGAGCGATGAGGGCGGCAAGGAGATCGGGGTCGTCTGTGGGGAAGAGACCGCTTCGGATGCATTCGGAGATGAGAAGGGGCTGATCCAGACGCAGGTTGGACGCCCACAGGCCGTCTTCGGTGAGGTGACCGGATTCCTCCACGTAGCCTTCCCTTCGAAGAAACTCGAAGTGTTTGAGGAAAGATCGCCAGAGCTCTTCATGGGCGGTTTCCATGCGGCTTTGGACCTCGAGATCCCTTTGGAGACAGGCGGCAAAGGGGTGAGACGTCCCTTTGAGGCAGGGTCCGTACAGGGCGCATCGATCACAGGGAAGGGAGGCTTTCTCCTCGAGGAGTTCGTCCAGTTCCCGGGATGCCGCCCGGATGGAACCCGGGGCGTCCCCCGAAAAACCCTCCATAGCCTGTTCCCCGAAGGGTTGTTCTTCCGCCCGGGTCAACAGTTCCTCCCAGGCCTCCCGGTCCTTGAAGGCCGGAAGAACCTCGATGACCTCCCCCATGCCGTGGATCTGCCGGAAATGGAGCCGATGGGTGCGGACCCGTCCCTTCCGGAAACGCACGGGTGGGGCCAGTCGTACCGCTTCCACCAGTTGGTGCCGGGTCTGGGGATCCGCCACCGCCACGTAGGGGGTGCCTCTCCGGCTAAAAAAGACCCGGCCCGGTTGCAGCAGGCTGAAGAAGGGGCTCGAGGATACCTGCCGTTTGAAGGCCTTCCGGGATTTGCGAAGCCTTTCCGCCAGGGCCAGGGCCCGGGGGCGGACCTCCCGGAGCCGCTCCGGCGACCCGCAGGCCATTTCCGGAACCCAGGAGCCCAGTTCCTCCTCGGCGACCCGAGCTTCTTCTCGGGCTTCGGCTTCCTTGCTGAGGTTCTGGTAGGTCGCCAGGGAGGAGGCGAAAAGGCTGTGAATCTCTTGGGGAGAATGGGAAAGCAACAGGTTCAGGACCATGGAAAAATTGACCCGGATCTGGCTGACGATGGGGTCCGGAGGAGACTTGAGAAGGTCGTGGACGAGCTGAGGGTCTTGGTAGGTTCCGGGAACCACGCACACGAACCCGATCTCGTCCATGCCGCGCCGCCCGGCCCGCCCGGTCATCTGCAAAAGGTCCGTGGCCGTCAACTGGACAAACTCCCGGCCGTTGAACCGGTCGCTTTGAAAAATCACCACGGTTCGAGCGGGGAAATTCACCCCGGCCGCCACCGTGGAGGTGGAGAAGATGGCGTCCAGGTAGCCGTCCTGCATGAGCTTCTCGAGAAAGAGCTTCCAATGGGGGAGCTGCCCCCCGTGGTGGGCTCCCACCCGGGCGTTCCGCAGGATCGAGAGCTGCTGGTGTCGGCGCAAAAAGGGGTAGGTGTCCAAAAGATTCTTGACCCGGTTCTGGAACCGGCGGCCGTCGGGGCGATTCTTGGACGGGGAGGCCAGGTTCCCCAGGGTGATGGCCTTGTCGCAGTCAGCCCGGGATTTCAGAAAGAAGATGGCGGGCAAGAGGTTGAACTGGCGAAGAACCGCCATGACCTTGGGGATGGTGGGCAGCACGCTGCGGGAGAGGGACCGGGAGTTCACGGTCCGGATCTTGGAAAAGAGGCCCCGCCGAGTGCCCAGGGGGCACAGTTCCCCCGAGGGAAAAAGGAAAAGCGGATAGAGGGGCACCGGCCGCTCGAAGGCCGATACGTGGCGGCACGGGGCCTGGCGCAGCCACTCGAGCCAGTCGCAGATTTCCTGCGCGTTTTGGATGGTGGCCGAAAGAAGCAGGAGCTTCACCCGGGCGGGCAGGTAAATGAGGACTTCTTCCCACACCACCCCCCGGTCCTGGTCCCCCAGGTAGTGGGCCTCATCCAGGACCACCAGGTCCACATCGAGGTCTTCCCCCCGGTGCATGGTGTCGTAAAGCTGATGGCGGAGGATCTCCGTGGTGCCGACGATAATGGAAGCCTGGAGGTTTTCCTTGCGGTCTCCCGTGAGGATCCCCACGTTTTCCCGGCCGAAAATGTCCGAGAACTCCTCGTACTTGGCGTTGGAGAGCGCCTTGAGGGGAGAGGCATACCAGGAGCGGCCGCCGGACCCGGCGACTTTTCGGATGGCTTCCACGGCAATGTAGGTCTTTCCCGCTCCCGTGGGAGCCGTCACCAGGACGTCGGATTCCTCGAGGGTCTCGAGGGCCTGGGTCTGGAAGGGGTCCGGCACGAAAGGAACGGGTTCGGGCACCTTGATGCGGTCCAGCACCGGGCGAAGATTTCGGTGAACAGTCGCTCGAAAGGGTCCCGAGTCCTTGGGGGGCACTTCTTCGGAGGTGCGCCTGCGACGGTGTGGGCCCGTGCGGAACTGCCGGTTGTGCGGGGGCTTGTGCAAATCTGTCCTCTCTAAGCCATCGTATATTTTGATCATTCCTAATAACACCCGGACGCCCCGGGGGCAAGAGGAAAGGCGGGTGGGAAGGGCGAGGGGCGACAAACCAGGGGATGGGGTGCCCAAGGGGTCAGGTCTCCGTTTGGCCGACCTCAGGGGTCGTGTGATCCCCGGGGTCACCCATCAAAAGGTTTGGGTCAGGTCTCCGTAGGGCGTGTCCCGGGGGTGCAGAGGGGGCGGGGCGACCGGCCGATCGCCCCTATCAGGCCGTGGGGCGCAATCCCGCTCTTGTGCACGGGACGGTTCTCGACCCCATGGGTGGATTTCCTCTCGGGACCGGTTCCGGGAGGTATCGGCCATGGGGGGTCGATCCCCGGCAAATGGTTGCGAACCCTCGGGATTCGTTCCGAGACGGCGATCTATCGCCGCCTGATCGCAGATGTGGATAAAGGGCAGGGCGAGGGGCTGGGAAGCGGTGTAGGGTGGGCTTCGCTTCACTTGACCCACCCCACACCCGTCCCGGCGCCCCTCGCCCTCCTCGCCCCTTGTAACCCCGCGCATAAGCTGTTACAGTCTCGCCGATTTGGGACTTGTTGTCAGACAACCGTCAACCTGCGGGACGAGGAATTGGAAGAACCATGAAGATTGCAATCATTGGGACCGGGTATGTAGGACTGGTAACGGGGGCCTGCTTCGCGGAATTCGGGCATGAAGTGACTTGCATCGATATTGATGAATCCAAGATCTCCCTGCTTCAACAGAAGCAGGTCCCCATTTATGAACCCGGCCTCGACATGCTGGTCCGAAAGAACCTGGATGCCCGGCGGCTCCGGTTCACCACGGATTTTGTTCCGGGAATCCCCGAAGCCCAGGTGGTTTTCATCGCCGTGGGCACCCCGGCTTCCCGCCGTGGAGACGGGTATGCCGACCTCAGCTACGTGTATGATGCGGCTCGCCGGCTCGCGCCCCACCTGGAGGGGTATACGGTGGTGGTCAACAAGAGCACGGTCCCCATCGGGACTGCCCGCCAGGTGGCCCGGATCCTCTCCGAGGTCAACCCGGAGGCCGATTTCCATGTGGCCAGCAACCCGGAGTTCCTTCGCGAAGGGGCGGCCATCAACGATTTCATGCGCCCGGACCGGGTGGTCCTGGGAGTCGATTCCCCCCGGGCCGAAGAGGTCCTCAAGGCCATGTACCGACCTCTGTACCTCATCGAGACCCCCTTTGTGATCACCAACATCGAAACGGCGGAGCTCATCAAGTACGCGGCAAATGCCTTCCTGGCCACGAAGATCAGCTTCATCAACGAGATCGCCAACCTGTGTGAAGAGGTCGGGGCGGACGTCCAGGGGGTCGCCAAGGGGATGGGCCTGGACGGCCGTATCGGCAGGAAGTTTCTCCATGCCGGGCCCGGGTACGGGGGGTCCTGCTTTCCCAAGGACACTCAGGCTCTGCTGCGAATCGCCCAGGAACACGGGGTGGCGTGCCGCATCGTCGAATCCGTGGTCGAGGTGAACGCGGCCCAGAAGGCGCGCATGGTTCGCAAAATCCGCAAGGCCCTCGGCGGGGATGAAGCAGGAAAGACCGTTGCCGTCCTGGGACTGTCCTTCAAGCCTGAGACCGACGACATCCGGGACGCACCCTCGATCACGATCCTCTCGACTCTCCTCGAACACGGCGCCGCAATTCGCGCCCACGATCCCCAGGCCGTGGAAGAAGCCCGAAAGGTCCTTCCCCAGGCGACCTACTGTTCCGACCCCTACGAGGCGTGCCGGGGAGCCGATGCGGTGGTGCTCATGACGGAATGGAACGAGTACCGGGCCCTGGATCTCGACCGGGTAAAAAGCCTGCTCAAAGAACCAGTGTTCATCGATTTGAGAAACGTGTACAAACTGCCGTCCATGAAAGAGGCCGGCTTTCGATACTACAGCGTCGGCAGGCCTTGCGTGGGCGACGGGCTGGTCGGTTAGTTGGTTTGTTGGTTGACAAGGGCCGAGGGGCTGGAGGCCGGGGGCTGGGAAGGTAGGGAGGCTGGGAGGGCGGGGGTCCGAGGGACGTTGTCTGCAGCAGAAGGGAGGAAACGGGGGCATGGATCGATGGGTGTACTGGCTAAGCCTGGTCGGAGGGGTCCTGCTGTTTCTCCATGGAATTGGAAAGCTCTACCGGGAAGGGGACTGGACGCTTCTTGTCATTACTCTGCTCATCGTCGGATTCAGCCTGTCCGGCCTCCTCAAAGGCTCCGGCGGGAAGGGCAAGGGAAATGGCCCTTGACGAAGGGGGCCAAATCATCTAACGTTCCATCCCTTGAGAAACGCCGTGGGCAGTAGAATTCAAGCCATCGCAAAGGGAAAGCATCCGGAATGGACGATCTCAACCTGGTCATCCGCGAACGAATCCAGAAGGCTCAAGAGATGGAAGCCGCGGGGATCCCTCTTTTCCCCAACGGGTACGCGGTCCCCCACCGGATCGGGGAGGTTCTGGCCGCCTACGAGGACCACAGCGGCGAGGCCCTCGAAGCGGAAGCCCCCACCTTCACGATCGGGGGCCGCATCCTGGCCGTTCGGTCCTTCGGCAAGTCCGTCTTCATGCACGTCCGGGATTCGGGGGGAAAGATCCAGGTCTATCTTCAGCAGAATAGGCTGGGGAAAGAAGCTTACGCCCGGGTCAAAGAGCTCGACATCGGCGACATCATACGGGTTCACGGGACCCTATTTCGCACCCGAACCAACGAGCTGACCCTCCTGGCCGCCGAGTTCGAGCTCCTGTCCAAGAGCTTCCGGCCTCTTCCCGAAAAGTACCACGGCCTCAAAGACATCGAAATCCGCTACCGGCAGCGGTACGTGGACCTCATCGTCAACGAGGAAGTCCGCCAGACCTTTTTCAAGCGCGCCAGGATCGTCCAGATCATCCGCGGGTTCCTAAACGAGCGCAACTTTCTCGAAGTCGAAACCCCCATGATGCAGCCCAGTCCCGGCGGGGCCACGGCCAAGCCTTTCAAGACCTTTCACAATGCCCTGGGAATGGAACTTTACCTGAGAATTGCTCCCGAGCTTTATCTCAAGCGCCTCCTGGTGGGCGGCCTGGACCGGGTCTACGAGCTCAACCGCAACTTCCGCAACGAGGGGATCTCCACCCAGCACAACCCGGAATTCACCATGCTCGAGTTCTACATGGCCTACGCCACCTATGAAGATCTGATGGATCTCACCGAGGAGCTGTTCAGCGCCGTGGCGGCAGGGGTCAACGGGGGTTCCCTGCAGATCGAATACCAGGGCGATGTCGTCGACCTGACTCCTCCCTGGCCCCGGTACCGGCTCCTGGACGCCCTGACGCAGATCGGCGGTCTGCCCGCCTCGGCCCTGGGCGATCCCGGGCAGACCAAGGAGCTTGCCCGGGAGATGGGGATTTCCCCGGAACAGCACGAAGGGCACGGAAAGCTGCTCACCAAGCTGTTTGACCTGACCGTGGAGCCCAAGCTCGTGCAGCCCACGTTCATCACCCATTACCCCATCGAGGTCTCCCCGTTGTCCCGCCGAAACGAGCAGGACCCGTCGGTGACGGACCGCTTCGAGCTGTTCATCGCGGGCCGGGAAATGGCCAATGCCTTTTCGGAACTCAACGACCCCCGGGATCAAAGGCAGCGTTTTCTGCAGCAGATCGAAGCGCGCCGGGCGGGGGACGAGGAGGCCCATCTCATGGACGAAGACTACATCCGGGCCCTGGAATACGGGATGCCGCCTGCGGCAGGGGAGGGCATCGGGATCGATCGACTGGTGATGCTTTTTACCGATTCTCCGTCCATCCGGGATGTGATTCTTTTCCCCCATTTGAGGGCGGAGAAGAAGCCTTAGGCGGTTTTCACGGGACGTGACCCGGAAGGAGAAACCCTCCCCGGCAGGTTCACGGTTCCCCCCTTTCCAGCAACCAAGAGTCTTCATGCCCATGACGTTTGAATTCTTTGTCAGCCTGCGCTACCTGTTGGCAAAGCGCCGTCAGACTTTCATCTCCCTGATCACCATCATCTCCATCGCAGGCGTGGCCGTGGGGGTCACCGCCCTCATCGTGGTGCTGGCCGTCATGAACGGATTTCAGGAAGACCTCCGGGGCCGGATCCTGGGCATCACGTCCCACGTGGTGGTGGGCAACTTCAACGGAACCATCCCCAACTACGAAACCATTGTGCTTGAAGTGAAGAACGCCCGGGGGGTGTTGGCCGCCACTCCCTTCACCTACTCCCAGGTCATGATCAGCTCGGGGAAGAACGTCTCCGGAGCCATCCTTCGGGGGATTGATCCCAAAACGGCCCCGGAAGTCATCCAGCTCAAAAAGAACCTCATCCGGGGAAACCTCGAGGACCTCGCCCCGTCGGATGTCTCGACCCCCGGGCGGAACATCATCCTGGGGGTCGAACTGGCCAAGAACCTGGGAGTTCAGCAGGGAGAATGGGTCACCCTCATTGCCCCGACGGGACGACTGACTCCCATGGGACAGAACCCCAAGAGCAGCCTGTTTCACGTGGTGGGAATCTTTCAATCGGGGATGTACGAATTCGACAACACTCTGGCCTACATCGACCTGTCGGCGGCCCAGCAATTCCTGAACATCGGGGACACGGTCACGGGCATCGAGGTGCGGGTCAAAGACATCTACGATGCGGGTGCCGTGGCTGAATCCCTTCGTTCCCGCTTGGGCTACCCGTTCTGGGTCCGGGACTGGATGCAGATGAACCGGAACCTCTTTTCCGCCCTCAAGCTGGAAAAGGTGGTCATGTTCATCATCCTCACCCTCATCGTCCTGGTGGCGGCCTTCAACATCGTGAGCTCCCTCATCATGATGGTCATGGAAAAGACCCGGGACATTGCCATCATGAAGGCCATGGGAGCCACCACGGCCCGCATTCGAAAGATTTTCATCCTCGAAGGCTGCATGATCGGCGTATCGGGGACCCTCTTGGGACTCATGGGCGGGTTCGGCCTCTGCGCCGTCCTCAAGCGCTATCGATTCATCGAACTGCCGCCCGACGTCTACTACCTTTCGACTCTGCCCGTGGACCTCAAGGCCCTGGACGTTTTTGCCATCGCCTTGTCGGCCATCCTCATCAGTCTTCTTGCCACCATCTACCCGTCTCGCCAGGCCGCCAAACTCGACCCCGCGGAAGCCCTTCGCTATGAATAGCCATCCGAACGGACAGCCCATCGAAGTCCATGCCATGAGCCTATCCAAGATCTTCGGAAGCGGGGTCCAGTCCATCGAGCTGTTCCGGGACTTGGACCTGATCATCCGCAAAGGGGAGCGCATCGCCATCGTGGGTGCCTCAGGGGCGGGAAAGACCACTCTCCTGCACATCCTGGGTACCCTGGAAAAACCTTCCACCGGCAAGGTCCTCTACGGAGGCAACGACATTTTCCTTTGGGACGAAAAGGACCTGGCCCAGTTTCGCAACCGAAACATCGGGTTCGTGTTCCAGTTTCACTACCTGCTGCCCGAATTCAACGCCCTGGAAAACGTGATGATGCCGGGCCTCATCGCCGGGCTTGCCCGAAAGGAAGTGCGCACCCAGGCGGAGGAGATCCTCGAACGCCTGGGACTCTCGGCCCGCCTCGAACACCGGGTGGGGGAGCTCTCGGGGGGTGAGCAGCAACGGGTGGCCGTGGCCCGGGCCCTTCTCCTTCGACCGAAGCTTTTCCTGGCGGACGAGCCCAGCGGAAACCTGGACAGCCGTACCGGCCGAAAGCTCCACGAGCTTCTGGTTTCCCTCAACGAAGAACTGGGGCTCACCATGGTCATCGTGACCCACAATCCGGAGCTCGCCTCCATGATGCATCGGACCCTGCGGCTGGTGGACGGGCAGCTGCGGCCCCAACCGTCTTTTGGGTTGTCATGCATGGCACCTTCGCCTATAAATAGCCAGCGAGACGGAGAATGAGAACCACGGTGAAGACTGAGAAGCTTCCCGGGGAGAAGCTTCGCGAGACCCCCGGCGCCGTCGGTCGGTTCCAGGGACGATGGTTTCCGACCGATCACAAACGATGATCAGGCAAATGCCCATCTGAGACGGCAGCATCGCAGGAAGAGGCATAGGAGGCAAAGGAGAGAGGAATGGCGAGGGGGACCCAATTCATGAGGAAATTGTGTATCCTGTTGTTTTTACTGACATTCATCGCTCCAGTGGGATGGGCCCAGGGACCTTCGGCCAGGGTGGGCGTCTTGCCCTTCGTCATGCATAGCCGGGAGAGCCTCCCCGATGCTCAGAGGCAGGTCCAGGAACTCTTGATCCGCCAGCTTTCGGAAGAAGGTGTGCGAGCCGTTCCCGTCGGGGAGGTGGACAAGGTCGTCAAGCCACGGGATGCGGTCCAGACCGTGGAGCAGGGACGATCCTACGGCCATAGGCTTCAGGCCGATTACGTGGTCATCGGCAGCATCAACGTCATCGGCGGCAGCGTCAGTCTCGATGCCAAGCTGGTGGACGTTTCCGGCCGCAAGAAGACCGAGCCCCTCTTTGCCGAGGAAAGGGGCCTCGAGAACCTTGCTTCCACCACCAAGTCCCTCATCCAGCAAATGACCGTGCACGTTCTGGCCAAGGCCGTCATTGCCGATGTCCAGGTCCGAGGAAACGACCGCATCGAAGCGGAGGCCATCAAGGCCAACGTGAAAAGCAAGAAAGGAGAGGTCCTCAACCGGGAACAGGTGAGTGAAGACATCAAGGCCGTCTACAAGATGGGGTACTTCGAAAAGGTCGAGGTAGAAATGGCCGACGGCCCCGGCGGGAAAATCCTCACCTTCGTGGTCGAGGAAAACCCCACCATCGCCGAGGTAAAGCCCCGGGGAAACAAGAAGATCAAGGAAAAGGACATCATGGCGGCCATCACCACCAAGTCGTACATGGTCCTTCAAAAGAACGTTGTCGCCGAGGACGTGCAAAAGATCATCAAGCTCTACCACCAGAAGGGATACTTCGACGTGGATGTGCAAAGCAAGGTCGAGTTTCCAAAGGATCCCCGGCGGGCAACGGTCATCTTCGAAATCAAGGAGCAAAAGAAGGTCCTCATCCAGAAGATCGGTTTTCGCGGAAACAAGAAATACTCCGCCCGCAGGTTGCGCTCGGTCATGCAGACCAAGGAAAAGAACTTTCTCCTCTCCCTGTTTACCGACCGGGGAATCCTGCAAAAGGACATGCTCGCCACCGACGTGGATCGCCTGACGGTGTTTTACCACGACCAGGGTTACATGGATGCCAAGGTGGGAAATCCCGACGTCACCCAGAAATCGGACGGCTTCTACATCGAGATTCCCATCGACGAAGGGCAGCGCTACAAGGTCGCCGACGTGAAGATCACCGGCGACCTCCTGGAAACCTCCGCCGACAAGAAGACGGCGAAAGAGCTCAAGACCAGGGCCAAGGATTATTTCAGCCGGGAGAAGGTGCGTAAGGACATCGACAACATTTCCAAGGCCTACATGGATGAGGGGTACGCCCTCGCCCAGGTAAACCCCGAAGTGAAGCGGGACCCCGCCTCCCACACCGCCGAGGTGGTCTACAACGTCTCGAAGAAGGACAAGGTCCACATCGGCAAGATCTATGTCACGGGGAACACCAAAACCCGGGACAAGGTCATCCGCCGCCAGCTCAAACTGGCCGAAGGGGACCTGTTCAACGCCACCAACCTGGAAAAGAGCCTCCTGAACCTCAAGAAGCTGGACTATTTCGAAGAAGTGGAAATCACCCCCGTCGAGACGGCCCAGGGGGACATCATGGACCTTCACGTCAAGGTAAAGGAGAAGCTCACCGGGACCATCAGCGTGGGCGGCGGCTACGCCTCCCAGGACGGGCTCTTCACCAGCGCCCAGATTCAGCAGAGAAACCTCTTCGGAAGAGGACAGACCATCGGGATTCGAGGATACCTGAGCGAGGAAGCCCAGCGATACGTCCTCAGTTTTACCGAGCCCTACCTGTTCGACATGCCCCTGGCTGCGGGATTCGACATCTTCAACTGGATTCGCGACTACGACACGTTTACCCAGGATTCTTACGGAATTCGTCTGAGGACCGGTTATCCGTTCGGGAGTTGGAGCCGGATGAGCCTCTGGTACACCATCGAAGAGGACGAGGTCACCGACATCAGCAGGAACGCCAGCAAGTACATCAAGGACCAGAGAGGAAAATACCTCAAGAGCGCCTTCACCCTCGGGTTCGAACGGGACACCACGGACCATCCCTTCCTTCCCACCCGGGGAAGTTTGAACACGCTCATGTCGGAGTTTTCCAGCAGCTACATCGGGAGCGACAGCGACTACGTGCGCACCGAAATCCAGTCGGGCTGGTATCATCCCCTGTTCTGGAAATTCATCGGGTTTGCAAAGGCCCAGTACGGGTACATCTTCCCCCTGGATGACCGAAGCAAGGCGGTCCCTATTTATGAACGGTTCTTCCTGGGCGGGATCAACAACCTGAGAGGTTGGAAATGGGCGGATATCGGTCCCCGGGATTCGCACGGCGACGTCGTCGGGGGCTACCATTACATGGTCCTCACGGGAGAAATTCTGTTCCCGCTGGTCGACAAATACGGAATACGCGGCGTCACGTTTTTTGACGCCGGAAATTCCTACCGGGAGAAAGAGGACATCGATTTCAGCTCTTTTAGGACGGATGCAGGAGTGGGGCTTCGGTGGAATTCCCCCATGGGACCTCTGCGGATCGAATGGGCGTACAACCTGGATCCGAAACCGAAGGAAGACAACTATCAATGGCAGTTTTCAGCAGGAGCTTTCTTTTAAGGAGTGGAACACATGAAGGGAAAATGGTCGAGAAGATTGGTTCTTTGGACACTGATGGGCTTCACCTTGAACTTGATGGCGGTTTCCGCCTGGGCTGCGACGGGCAAAGTCGGCTACTTCGACCTCCAGGTCATCCTGGACCAGTCCCAGGCCGGCAAACAGGCCAAGCAGGAGTTCACGGCCGAAAAGGACCGCATGAAGGCCACCATGGATCAGAAGGCGAACGCCTTCAAGCAGGCCAAGGAGGAATACGACCGCAAGAAGGGCGTCATGGACGAGTCGGCCAAGAAGAAGAAGGACAAGGAACTGGCCGATCTCCAGCAGGAAGCCGAAAGGGCCCTGATGGAAGCCAATACCAAACTCAACAAGCTCTCCTCCGACCTCATGGCACCCATCGTGGACAGGATCATCGAAATCGCCAAGAAGATCGGCAAAGACGATAAGTACGACTACATCCTGGAGGCGGGGAAGGGCGGCATCGTCTATGCCAACGAAAAGGAAGACCTGTCCAAGAAGATCATCGAGGCCCTTGACAAGTCGCCCATTCCCGCCAGGAAACCCTAGTCCCGAGGTTTTCGACTCTCTGGGTTCGCCGACCTGAAACCCCGGAATGAAGCGTCCTCAGTCGTCCGGAAGCGTTCCTTGCGCCCTCCGGTGCCGGGTCGGGCGGGGGAACGCTTCCCAGGGTTTGGCGGCCCGGCCTCCCTTAAGCTTCTTCGTCCGTTCTTCCGGGTGAGGGATCCCGCAGCCATTCCAACGAACGTCGGCTGTCGGCGAGAGGATTGCCGCGGGACGTCCTGGGCCGCGGAAATGCCGCAGACAGGGCGGGCCCGCTGTGCCGGTTTCAGTGACACGGAGTCCCGAAGCTCTTCCACTCGGTCTTCAGAAGGGGCCGAGGATGTGGAGCGGCTAACCGGGGGTTTTCACCAACCTTTACGGGGAATGGAATCATGCAAGGTGCACAAGATCCTACAAGGCAAAAGTGGTTCTCCCTGGGCGAACTGTCCCGCGTTTTGGGCGCGACCCTTCGGGGAGATGCGGAGATCAGGGTCCGAGGCCTCCGACCCCTGGAAGTTGCCGGACCCGACGAGATCAGCTTCCTGACCCACGCCAAATACGTCTCCTTGCTTTCCCGGTGCAAGGCCGGGGCACTCATCGTTTCGAGCTCGTTTCAGGATCTCGAGTACCCGCTCCTCATCAGCGATAACCCGTACCTGACCATGGCCCGGGCCGCACAGCTTTTTGCTCCCGTTCCCGAGGCGACTCCGGGCGTTCATCCCACGGCTTGGGTGGCCCCCGAGGCCCAGGTGGATCCCACGGCCTCCCTGGGTCCCCTGTGCCAGTTGGGAACCGGGTCCCGGGTGGGAGCCGGGACCATTCTCCACGGGGGTGTCGTCGTCGGCAACGAGGTGGAAATCGGAAACGGCTGCCTCCTCTACCCGAACGTGGCGGTCCTGGACCGGTGCAAAATCGGCCACAACGTGATCATCCACGCCGGGACCGTCATCGGAAGCGATGGTTTCGGGTTCGCCCAGGACGAACAGGGGCGCCATGTGAAGATCCCCCAGTCGGGCATCGTGCAAATCGACGACGACGTGGAAATCGGTTCCAACTGCAGCATCGACCGCGCCACCTTCGGCCGGACCTGGATCCAGCGGGGAGCCAAAATCGACAACCTGGTGATGATCGCCCATAACGTGGTGGTGGGCGAGGATTCGATCCTGGTCGCCCAGGTGGGGATTTCCGGGAGCACTCGCATCGGTAAACACGTCGTCCTGGCAGGGCAGGTCGGAGTGGCCGGGCACTTGGAAATCGGGGACGGAGCCCGGGTGGGCGCCAAGTCCGGAGTCCCTCATTCCATCAAGCCCGGGGAAGACATGCTGGGGATTCCCGCGGTCCCGTCCAAGCAGTTCTTTCAAACCTTCGCGAACCTCCAGCGACTTTCTCAGTTCAAGGAACAGCTCCGGCAGCTCCAGAACCGCGTCCGCCAGCTCGAGGAAACCATGCCCGGAGAATAGACGATGGAACAAGACATCCTGCAAATCCTCAAGGTCCTGCCCCACCGGTACCCGTTTCTGCTGCTGGACCGTGTCCTCGAGATGTCTTCGCAACATCTCGTGGGGCTCAAGAACGTGACCATCAACGAGCCTCATTTCCAGGGGCACTTTCCCGCAGAACCCATCATGCCGGGGGTGTTGATCGTCGAGGCCCTGGCCCAGGCGGGAGGAGTCCTGGCCTTTTCCCTGGTGCCCCAGCACATGGGGAATGCGGTGTATTTCATGGGAATGGACAAGGTGCGGTTTCGCAAGCCCGTTCGCCCGGGAGATCAATTGATCCTCAAGTTGAACGTCCTGAGGCAGCGGGGATCCGTGTTCAAGATGAAGGGGGAAGCTTTTGTGGACGATCAGCTGGTAGCAGAAGCCGAGCTCCTGGCCACCATCGACCCCGGCAAGTCCGAAGAGTGAGGCTCGTGACGGTGTTCGGCATGACGGGGTGAAGCGGGGACCCGGCAAAAGGAGATTTGGCAATTATGGAGATTCATCCGACGGCGATTGTATCCCCGAAAGCGGAGCTCGGGGAAAACGTGAAGGTTCTTCCCTACAGCATCATCGGTTCCCAGGTGACCATCGGCTCCGGATCGGTCATCGGGCCCCACGCCATCGTCGACGGCCGGACCACCCTTGGGCGCAACAACCAGGTCTTTCCCTTCGCCACGGTGGGCTATCCCCCCCAGGACATCAGCTACAAGGGGGAAGATACGGAATGCGTCATCGGGGACGGCAACATCATCCGGGAGAGCGTCACCATTCACCGGGGGACCGCCAAGGGGGGCGGAATCACCCGCATCGGCAACGGCTGCTGCGTCATGGCCTACGTTCACGTGGCCCATGACTGCAACATCGGCAACCACGTGATCCTGTCGAGCGGCATCGGCATGGCGGGCCACGTCGAGATTCACGACCACGCCATCGTGGGGGGAATGGTGGCCATTCACCAGTTTGTGCGCATCGGCTCCTTTGCCTTCGTGGGGGGCATGTCGGGCCTGAGGATGGACATCCCTCCGTACATGCTGGCCCACGGGGCCCCCGCAAAGCTCTACGGCCCGAACCTGGTGGGGCTTCGCCGGCACAAGTTCCCCATGCAGACCGTCCAGGCACTCAAAAGGGCCTACAAGATCCTCTTCCGCTCGACCTTGACCGTCAAAGACGCCGTGGACAAGATCCGCGAAGAGATCGAGCCCCTTCCCGAAATCGAGAAGCTTCTCCAGTTTATGCAGGAAGACTCCCGTCGCGGGGTCACCAGGTGGGGATCGGATGAGGCCGTCGAATGACCCGCTCGAACACCCGAAGGAACGAATCGGCCTGATCGCAGGGGCGGGGCAGTTCCCGCTCCTTTTTGCTCATGCCGCCTACCAGGCGGGCTTTCGCGTGGTGGCCGTCGGGTTCGACGGGGAAACGCACCCGTCCCTGCCCAAGTACGTGGACGAGTTCCACTGGCAGAACCTGGGCCAGTTCAACCGGTTGATCCAGACCTTCAAGAAAGCGGGCGTCCGCCAGGCGGTCCTGGCCGGGAGCATCAACAAGACCAAGCTCTACGCGCGCATTCGCCCGGATTGGCGTGCCGTCAAGTTCCTAAGCAAGCTTCGAAACAAGAAGGACGATTTTCTTCTCCGAGCCTTCTCCCGGGAGCTCGAATCCGAAGGGATCCAGATCGCTCCTTCCACCATCTTCCTGCCGTCCCTCCTGGCTCCCGAAGGCATTTTCACCCGCCGCAGACCCAATCGCCAGGAAGAATCGGACATTCTTTTCGGCTGGCAGACGGCAAAGGCCCTGGGGCACCTGGACATCGGGCAGAGCATCGTCGTGCGCAACCAGGCGGTCCTGGCCGTCGAGGGCATGGACGGCACCGATGCCACCATCCTGCGCGGGGGACACCTGTGCAAGGAAGGTGCCGTGGTCATCAAGGTGAGCAAGCCCAGCCAGGACCTGAGGTTCGATGTCCCGGCGGTGGGATACGACACCATTGCGACCATGAAACGCGTCAAG
>JARKQW010000390.1 GCA_029974695.1 Syntrophobacteraceae bacterium
CCCGGGGGCACTCGAAATGCCCTCCGCACGGTTCAGGCACCCTTCACCGCAGATACCTTGATGCTTGCAATCGTGGAGGAGAGCTCCTTCGCTTCCTCCCGGGAAAGATTCAAATCCGCACAGATTGGCTGTGCAATCGGATCGGCAGCCATGAGCTCCAGGGGATAGGTGTCCTGGCCGAGGACCCGGATCTCCTGAAATCCAGCGGCTTCAACGGCGGCGAGGTATTCGTCCTTCATGACGGCTCCGGCTATGCATCCGACGTACGCTCCCACGGACTTGCGAATGGCTGCGGGGAGCTCTTTCAACAGAACTATGTCGGAAACCATCAGGCGGCCCCCGGGCTTGAGCACCCGGAACGCCTCTCGGAAGACCTTTTCCTTGTCGGGAGAAAGATTGATCACGCAGTTGGAGATCACCACCTCCACCTCGTTCTCGGAAACGGGCAGGTTTTCGATCTCCCCCAGGCGGAACTCGACGTTGTCAAAATTCCCCTCCCGGGCATTTCGCCTCGCCTTTTCGACCATCTCCGGCGTCATATCCACCCCGATGACCTTCCCCGTGTTTCCTACCTTCGAAGCGGCAATAAAGCAGTCGAAGCCCGCCCCGGATCCGAGGTCAAGAACGGTTTCTCCTTCCTCGATGGATGCGAGGGCCACGGGATTCCCACAGCCGAGCCCCAGGTTTGCTCCTTCGGGCACGGCTTCGAGTTCCTCGTCTCCGTAGCCGACTTTTCTGCTGAGTTCCTCCGCCAAATTGGGACTTCCGCAACAGGACTTGCCGGTTCCGCAGCAGGGCAGATTTGAAAGGGCCACTTTGGCATAACTCGATTTCACGGCATTCTTGATCTCTTCGGCTTTCATTTCACGTTGGCTCCCCTGAAAGATTTGGACCTAGTCCGCACTCAGGCTCCTCAGCACCGGACCGAGGAACTCCTGGACACGCCCTGCCAGAGCGTCCGCCTTGATGAGAGTGAGACAGCACACCTCTCCGTCCTTTTGCCAGCTGATGAGTGCAAGCTTGTCTCCCGCTCGGATTTTTGCCCTGTCCCGAAGTTCCTTGGGCAGCACCATCTGTCCCCTCTCATCCACACTGATGAGCGATTCGATCCTGCAGCAATCCTTCCCCGTGGTTTCGGGATCGCAGCAGGGTTCCTTCTTGCTCTTTCTGGGCATTCCGACGGCCTCCCATTGCGGGTCCTGTTGAATCAGTTGATTCCGATTGATCTGATTCATCCGGAGATAGTCCAAACGGGACCTTTTGTCAATCCGTGAAGCCGGCCCCTTCTCGTGTCTGCCGGGAACCGACCGGTACGAAACCTTTTGGGGCAACGCAGGCGCTGAGGGACCGGGGTCCCCAATTTCTTGAAGTGCCGGCATGCGGTTCAAGGATATAGTCCGAATTGTTCGGGGAGGAAAGGCCGTGAGGACGGAAAAGGGTTCGTCGAATCTTGCGTGGAAGCCTCCCTTGAAAAGGGGGGGCCATAGAACGTGACGATTTCTCTCTTCACAGACCAAGGAAGCCGGGGATACCCGGCGATCGCATCATGGATCGGAATCGGATCAAGCCCGGCTGATGAGATAGTTGTAGGCCGAAAGGGCGGCCTTGGAGCCTTCTCCCACGGCCACCACCACCTGTTTGAAGGGAACGTTGGTGACGTCCCCGCAGGCAAAGACGCCGGCCAGGCCCGTGCGGCACTCGTGATCCACCAGAATCTCCCCTTTTTCGTTGGTCGTCAGGATATGGGAAAAGAGGCCGGAATTAGGCAGGGTCCCTATTTCGATGAACACGCCTTCCACCGCCAGGGTCTTGATTTCTCCGCTCTGCATACCCCGGTACTCGATCCCCTCCACGTAGTCCCGGCCGAAAATTCTCGTGGGTTCGCACTGGGGAAGGATCACCACCTTCTCGGATTGGCGCACCCTCGCCTGGTAAACGGGGTCCCCCGTCAGCTCGGGCATCAGGAAGATCAGGTGAATTTTGTTGGCGATGCCCATAAGGTCGATGGCAGCTCCCAGGGCCGAGTTGCCTCCTCCGATGACCGCGACATCCGCTCCGGCATACAGGGGTGCGTCACAGGTGGAACAATACGAGACTCCCTTCCCCACATATTCCCGTTCCCCGGGGATGTTCAACGGCTTGTGGCGACCTCCCGTGGCGATGATGATGGTTTTCCCCCGGTAGCTCCTTCCGTCCCTCGTCACCACCCGCTTGACGGGACCCGCCGGAAAGACCTCCGCCACATCCACCCCGATGGCTCTTTCCACGTTGAACCTCCGAACATGTTCCTCGAATTTGGCCACCAACTCGAGGGCGTTCACCTGGCTGAACCCCAGGTAGTTGTCCACGTCGCTGGTCCAGGTGAGCTGTCCTCCCACGTCCTTGCTGAGGATGAGGGTCTTCATGGCCTTCCGGATGGTGTAGATGGC
>JARKQW010000253.1 GCA_029974695.1 Syntrophobacteraceae bacterium
GATAGGACGACAGGATGGTTCCGTAACGGTCGATGAGGTCTTCGGGACAGCTCCACACCACCATGCCGTTTCCCCGGAACCCCACCCGTCGATGATTGAGGACGGCGGCAAAGCGTCGAATTATTCCCTGGCTCACCCACCCGGCCATGAGCTCGAGGAGGCCCTCTTCGCTCATGCCGAGGGATTCTCCCCAGGCGGCAAAAGGCCTTTCCACCAGGGGAAGGTCTTCCTGGATGCAGCGCACGATGCGGATGTTCTGGGCCGTGGGTTTGAAGGAGGCCGTGGCTTCGAGGACGGGGGATTCGTTGCGTTCATCCGGGGTGTCCCCCTCCCCTTCTTCCAGCACCTCCAACACCACGGCCAGCTTGTACTTGCGAATGGCGGGAAGGATCAGCGTCGACCAACCTCCGGCCCGGGCGGCCAACTCCTCGACGGTGGCCTTCACGGACTTCCAGGGGGGCACGGCAATGGTGTACCAGAGGTTGTAGTTTCCGGGGCGCAGGTAATTGTGGCTCACACCCGGGTAGGAGTTGATCACCTCGGCGGCGGCCTCGATGTGGTTCTCGTCCACGGCCATGGCCACCAGGCTGCTGCGGTACCCCAGGGCGCCCGTGTTGAAGATGGCGCTGATCTGCCGGACGAGGTTCTGTTCCTTGAGCGCCCGGATATGGTCTCGAACTCCTTTCTCATCCACGTCCAGGTCCTCGGAAAGGACCCGGAAGGGACGGGGCACGAGGGGGAAGGAACGTTGAATGCGGTCCAACAGTACGCGGTCTACGGAATTCAAGGATCACACTCCCGTCGAGGGTTGGAAGGATTGCTTCATTGTGAGAACCCGCAAGTTAGTATATATGGGGGCACGTTGACTGGCAAGGAAAGGACCTTCATGGACCCGCGGATCATACCCGTTCGGCTTTTCATCGACACCCCCGAGGGTCTGATCCCCCTCGGCGGCCCCACCGGCGCAATTCCCCTGCCCCGGGGGCCCGAGTTCCGGGGTCCTCTACTCACCTACGGCCCTGATCTCCGGGCCGTCGAGGCCTTTCTTCGTCGGGGCTCCGTCCGGGCCGTTCGAAGAGTCTTGAAACTTCACGAGGGCGAGTCCATCGCCTTCGAGGGGATCCGGGATATCGAGGTCGCCAGCGTCAAGCACGGAGCCTTCTACCACGTGGCCCGGGTTCGAATCCGAACGGAAGCGGGCATCTTTTCCGCGGTTCTCAACACGGCCGTTCTGCCCGAACAGCAGAAAGCCCTCGAAGCGGAATTCCGCCTCCTAAGAAGACTGCAGGAGCGATTTCCCCGGGGGAGCCTCCCCCGGGTCTACGGGCTGGGCTCTCTCCTGTACCGGGATCCTCCGGGGACGGTGATTCCCATGAAGTCCGTCCTGGCCGAGTGGTTCGACGACTACCACGAGCTTCACTGGTCGGCTCCATCCAAGTCGGCGCTTCCCGCCCATGCCGTGCCGCAGATGGATCTCGAGGACGATTTCCCGAACGAACCTCGGGCGCCCGAGGACCTCCGAGACCCCGGCGGGGCCATCGAATCCTGCAACCGCGCCGAGACTTCACTTCGGTTGCAGGTGTGGGAAGGTTCCCCGGGAGG
>JARKQW010000271.1 GCA_029974695.1 Syntrophobacteraceae bacterium
CCGCGTGATCCACCTGGAGCCCGAAGCGTTTTGCCGGGCGACGTTCGCCGATGCGGCGTTGCAGACCTTCAAAGAGAAACGATTTGCGCGAGTTCCTGGCCGGTTTCTCGATCCGCCCTTCAGTCCAGCAGGGTTGCCAGAAGAGCCTTGCCCAGGACCTTTAGGTCTCGCCACGCGGTCCGGGTGACGGCATAGTAGCTGTCTGCGACCCTCTTTTCCTCCCATTCGAGGTCGGCCTCTTTTTCCAGCTCCCACAGGTGAAACAAGCCCAGGGGAGCCTTCTCCCGCAGGGTCTTCCATTCCTCGGGAAGCTTTTCCAGCTCTTCCTCCGTAAGGGGCGAGACCCCCACGAGGTTCAAGTCCCCCCGGATCACGTTGATCAATCCCGGAAGCTTTCGAATCAGCCGGTTTCGGCTCTTGAAGAAAAAGAGGTCGAAGGTATCGGGCGGTCTGACTCCCGCCAGGCTCATTTGCCCGCAGCCGCACAGCCGTTTTTCCGAATCGAGGACCTTCTTCGAGGGAGCCAGGAAGTGGTAGAGGAGGTAGACCACCCACAGGGGCGAGGTCAAGACCAGCAGGCCCAAGGCCAGGAACAGGTTGAGGAGCCGACCGGCCTGGGTGGATAGAGTGCCTTTCTCGAGGTCGCCCAGGATCAGGTCGTCCGCCAGGTAGACCTCCAGCATGGTGGGGGTTTGGAGCATCCAGTTCTTCCTGACGAGGGCGTCGTGGATTCGCGTGTGGACCCCAACGTAGGTGCGATCCAGGACCACGCTTTCCTGTACGGAGGCGCCCTCGTCGACGATCACGTGATCGCCGACGACGCTTCCCGGCCCGACGACGGATCCTGCTTGGATGTCGCAATGGCTGCCGATGAGCACCGGTGCTTCCAGCCTTGCCCGGGGATGGATTCGGCAATGTCTGCCCACCCATATCCCCGGCTCGATCTCCCTTCCGGGAAGGAGAATTCCCTTGAACCCGCCCTCGATCACCCGCCGGTTTACCCGGACCAGGTCGGCCGGGGATCGAATCCGTTCATAGCCGCAGGTGACGGGGTAGACGCTCACACCCTCCCCCGGAGAGCCGGGGGTCCCCGGGATTCCAAGGGCGGAGACGGACGGGAGCGCCTCTTCCGAGATGAACAGCGGACAGGCGTCCGGCCCTTGGGCCTCCCCTGCCGAGGCGCCGGAAAGACCCGGGTCCGAGGAGCGGGCGACGGGGCGGGCCGAAACGATGCTTCCCGGCCCCCGGCATCGAGCATCCATGAAACCGCAGAGGTCCAGGTCCGTCACCAGGTCTCCCGGCAGGCAGATCAAGGGACCTTCCAGCCGGGACGATTCCGTGCGCCCGAGGGCGTCGGCAATCCCTCGGTACCGGGTCAGCAGGGAATAGGACAGGCGCACGCCCCACCGGGAACCGTCTCCGAAGTACTGTTCCGTTTCGTACGGCATGTGCTTGAGAACCAGGAGGATCTCCTTGACCCCGTGCCTGACCAGGAGCTCGATGAGGTGCTCGACCACGGGCTTGTTGACCACGGGAAGCAAGAACTCGGGCATCCATGTCGTCAAGGGAGCCAGGTCCTCGGTCTTGGCGGTTGGGAGGATGACTGCCTTCATGGAGTCCCCTCGATCATCCTCCGGGCCGAACCCAGGCGCCGAAGGCCGCTCAGGCGCCGGGTGGGGGTGTTGACCACGAAATCGACGTTTACCGTGGTCACGAGCCGGGGGCGCCGGTCCCGCCGATAGTCTTCCACCATGGCAAAGATGCGCTCGACGGCTTCGTCCATCCCGAGATTGTCCACGGGAATGCCCGGGATCACAACCGTTTCGGAAAACATCAGTAGGCACCTTTTCCGAAAAGCACCGCGGGGATCGTCTTGAGCAGGAGCTTGATGTCCCCCCAAAAGGACTGGTTTTCGATGTACTGGACGTCCAACCGGACCTGGCCCTTGAAATCGATTTCACTGCGGCCGCTCACCTGCCAGATGCAGGTGATGCCCGGAATGGCGTCCAGGCGTCGCCGGTCGGTGTATTCATACTGGGCCACCTCCCCGGGCACCGGCGGACGCGGCCCCACCAGGGACATGTCGCCCTTGAGGACGTTCCAGAGTTGGGGCAGCTCATCGATGGAGAGCTTCCGGACGATGCGACCGACCCGGGTGATCCGGGGATCCCGCTTCATTTTGAAGATGACCCCGCCCGATTCGTTCTGATCCAGCAGTTGCTGCTTCATCTTGTCGGCCCCGAGGATCATGGATCGAAACTTGTACATGGTGAACAGTCTGCCCCACTTCCCGACCCGGGTCTGCTTGTAGAAGGCCGGTCCCGGGCTGTCTATCTTGATTGCCAGGGCGGTAACCAGGAAAATCGGCGAGAGCACGACGAGCATGACGGCGGATACGCAGACATCCAGGAGCCTCTTGATGAAATAGGTGGATTCCGTGACGGCGATCCAGCTGTACTTTTTGAAGAAGAAATAAGCCGTGCCGCGGATCCTGGCGATGAGCGTCCCGCCTCTTGCAAACTTCCGGTACAGCTGTTCGAGCAGTTCGGAATCGGACCGGTCATCCCTTCCGGGCATTGCACCCCCCTATGATCGGATCCATCACGCTTGCCGGGCGGCGAACCCGAACATGCCCCCCGGCAGGTCCCCCCCGCCCGCACGACGGCCTACCCGGGACCTGCCCCGTGGGCCAGTTCCTTCAGCAGGAGATGGGTCTCGGAAATGTTGATTTCCTTTCTTGCATCGGTAATGACCCATTCCATATCCGCTTCCGCAAGGTCCAGGTATTGACCCTTGGGATCGATGTAATTTCCGCTGAAAATGATCTTCTCGGAGATATCGGCAATATCCGCGATCTTTACATGGTCGTCAATGACGCATTGCTTGAGGATCGCGCCTCCTTCGATGATGCAGTTGGCCCCGATCACCGTGGGTCCCACGATGGTCGCCCCGTCTCCGATGAAGGTGCTGCTGCCGATGTAGACCGGGGGAGTGAGGTTCACCTTCTCCGGGTTCAACCGAAGATTGATGCCGGTATAAATCCCCGGAGCGATTTCCCGGCCCGGCAGGGAAATCCCCCGGATCTTGCCGGACATGACCAGGCGTGTGGCCGCCCAGTAGTCGGGAATCGAGCCGATGTCCACCCACCGGAACGGCGGGCTGATGCCGTAAAACGGGGCTCCTGCTTGGACCAGGGCGGGAAGGAGCTGCCCGCCGATGTCGTATTCCACCCCGGAAGGGATGAACTCGAAGACGGCGGGGTCGAACATGTAAATCCCGGTATTGACGGTGGTGGAAACGGCCTCTTCCGGGCGGGGCTTTTCCTGGAAGCGAAGAATTCGTCCCGTTTCATCCACGGCCACCACTCCATACCGGTAGACCTCGCTGAGCGGCACCTCCTTGAGAGCGATGGTGGCGACGGCTCCCCGGGATCGGTGGAATTCCCGGAGTTTTCCCACGTCCAGGTCAATGAGGGCATCTCCGCAGACCACCAGGAACGTGTCGTCGAAAAAGTTCGAGAAGTCCTGGACCTTTTTGAGGCCTCCGGCCGATCCCAGGGCGGACCCGACGAACTTGCCGTCCACGATCCTGCCTTCGTAGGAGTAGGCGATTTGGCAACCCCATCGGGTTCCGTCCCGGAAATAGTTCTCGATCGCCCCCGGCAGGTAACTGAGGTTGATCACGATTCGATTGCATCCCGGCGAATCGGTCCCGAATGGATTTCGGAGCCCACTGCCGGCAGGTTCTCCTTCAGGGTCACAATGTATCCAACCGCCACGTACTCCGGGGGGGACGGCGTGCACCAAGCCCTTGCGGCCGTCTTCCTCGGTGGTCCGGTAAGGCCCCCGGGCTTGGACAAGGCTTCATGAATTTCATTCCAAGGGGGGTCACGGGAGGGTCGTATCGCCTACATGGCTGAAAACACTTCCCATCCCTTCGGAATCCATCTTCAAGGGCGGATTTTCGGCTCTGGTCCTCTCTCCGGGAAGACCTTTGCGAGCATGGGCCCCTAGTTGCTCACTCGCCGGTAGACGTCTTCCAGGCGCGAGATGTCGT
>JARKQW010000282.1 GCA_029974695.1 Syntrophobacteraceae bacterium
ATCAATAAGGAATGGATCGAATACCACGTCAAGAAATGCGACGTTTGCCTGCCCCTGGTGGCCATCGCCACCCCGGCCACCTACATTCGGGACCCCCTCACCGTGTTCGAGCTGGACTTCGAACAGAACCTCCGGGTGATCCGTCAGTGCGCCCGGTACGGGACCCGGGTGGTATTTCCCTCCACCAGCGAAGTCTACGGAATGTGCCCGGATTCCGTCTTCAACGAGTCCAC
This sequence comes from Syntrophobacteraceae bacterium, assembly GCA_029974695.1. Classification (GTDB taxonomy): domain Bacteria; phylum Desulfobacterota; class Syntrophobacteria; order Syntrophobacterales; family Syntrophobacteraceae; genus JAGPLX01. The sequence continues at coordinate 234 of JARKQW010000282.1, forward strand.
CAGCAACCTGGTGTACGGCCCCATTCACAAGCAGCGGTGGATCTATGCGTGCGCCAAGCAATTGCTGGATCGGGTCATCTGGGCCATGGGGCTCCACAGCGACCTGCGTTTCACCCTCATTCGACCTTTCAACTGGATCGGGCCCGGTTTGGACAGCCTGGCGACCCCCAAGGAAGGAAGCTCCCGGGTGGTGACCCAGTTCCTGGGACACCTGCTTCGCAAGGAGCCCATCACTCTCGTGGACAGCGGACGACAGCGTCGCTGTTTCACCTACGTGGACGACGGACTGGACTGCCTTCTGGCCATCCTGCGAAACGAGAATCGGTGCTGCGACGGCAAGATCTTCAACATCGGCAATCCCGACAACGACTACTCCATTCGGGATCTGGCCGAGCTCATGGTCGAGGTGGTCCGGGAGTTCCCCAACCTGGCGCACCTGGCCGATGAGGCCCGGTTCCAGGAACTTCCCGCCGACCATTACTACGGAGCCGCCTACCAGGACGTCGCTTACCGGGTCCCCGACATCTCCACGGCCCGGGAAATCCTGGGATGGGAGCCCAGGACCGATCTCAGGGAAGCGCTTCGACTCACCATTTCCGCCTATGTTCAAGACCAGGAAGATTCGGTCAGGAAACTGGGCAGCCCGGATGAGCTCTAATGGCAACTTGCCGCTCCGTTGCCCTCAAAGTGGATGTGGACACCCACGACGGCATGCGCCGCGGGGTACCGGTACTGCTGGAGGTCTTCCGGCGGTTTTCCGTTCGGGCCACCTTTTGCCTGGCGTTTGGCCCGGACAATGCCGGCAAGGCCCTGTACCGGGTGCTGAAAGATCCGGTCTTTTTCAGGAAAATGCTTCGCACGGGGGCCCCCCGACTGTACGGGTGGCGTACGATCCTTTCGGGGACCTTGCTTCCGGCCCGGCCCACGGCATCGGGATTTCCGGACCTGGTCCGACAAATCCGCGCCGAAAAACACGAGGTCATCGTCCACGGCTGGGACCACCGCCTCTGGCAGGATCACGTTGCCGCCATGGACGAGAGTTCCATTCGATCCCAATTCCAGCAGGCGTTTTGCGCCTTCGAACAGATCCTGGGCGTGCGACCCCGAGCCGTTGCGGCTCCCGGTTGGCAGGCGACCCCCCGAAGCCTCCGGGTGCAGGACAAGCTGAACCTCCTTTACGCCAGTGACCTGAGGAACGCGGAACCGTGTTTTCTCGAGGCTGGGGGGCATGGGTTTCGAACCCTACAGATCCCCACCACGGGGCCGTGCGTGGAAGAGCTCCTTGCAGGGGGAATCCGGGAGGAGAAGGCGATCCTCGACGCCCTGACCGCTCCCCTCGAGGCGTACTCGTTTCCGGTCCTCGCTCTCCATGCCGAAGTCGAGGGGGGACCCTTTCGAGGCCTCCTCGAGCGGCTCATTCCGCTGCTCAGGAATCGATACGAACGGTTCTCGACCCTCGAGGAAGAGGCCCGGAAACGTTTGAGCGACGGCGAACCCATCCCCCGGCGGGAGCTGGTTTTCATCCGGCTGCCCGGGAGGGCGGGACGAATCGCCTCGGCTTCGGGACCTCCATCCCTTGTGGGTTCAGGGCGGGCAGGGGGAGGTCGGCCGGTGTGAGGGGGATCGAAGACGGGATTTCTCTCCAGTGCGCCCATTCGCCCCAGTCCTGCCGGGAGGAAGGGAAGGTCGCCCGTCGGCGTCCGGACGACGGGTCCGCAGCCGGTCCGGTGCCGGAAGGTCTCGGCGGGACCTGGGGGGACTTCCCGGGACTGTTGCTCTTTTCGTGCCTGGCACTGGTTGCCTACATCTGGACGGCCCCCTTCCGGGAACTCTACGGCCTCGAATCCCGAAACGCCCTCATGGCCAAGGAGATGCTCGAGGGTGGAATGGGGTACCTTCCCACGGTTCACGGCCGCCCCTACTTCGACTATCCTCCCCTCTACTTCTGGCTCGAAACCCTCTTTTCCAGATTGCCCGGTCGAATCACCACCTTCACCGCCGTCCTACCCAGCGCCCTGGCCGCATCGGGCCTGGTTTTTCTGGCCGGGTGCTTCGGCCGTCTCCACGGCACGCGGACGGCCGGGCTTGCCGCCGTGCTGCTGGCCACCCTGCCCGACTTCTGGATCCAAGCGAGTCATGCGACCATCGATATGCTCTTGGCGTTCCATTGCGGTCTGGCGGTCTATTGTTTTCTTCGGGGGGAGGAAGGGGCTTCAAGGGCGGGAGCCGTCCTGTGGACCGCGGGGGGGCTGGGGGCCGTGGCCGCCTCCTTTCTCAGCAAGGGGCCCATCGGAATCGTGCTGCCTGCGGGAATCTGGTGCGGGTACCTCGTCTGGGGCCGACGATGGAAGAGTCTTGCCGTCTTCGTCCCGATCCTGGGTGTCTGGGCAGGAGTGCTCACAGGCCTGCATTTTTCGCTCCTCTGGAAAACGGGCGGGGGGGAACTGGTCCGAGAGGTGATCCGGCAGCAGGTCTTCCACCGGGTGGTGGGGGAGGCCAACAAACCTTTGTGGTACTACCCCGTGCACCTGGCGATCCTGGTTTCCCCGTGGCTCTTCCGGCCGGCTTCCTTCGCCTGGAAGGCTATCCGCAGGGACGGAGGGCGGGATCCTTTTGCCCGGGTCGATACCTCCAGACCCGGGATTCTCCTGTTTCGCCTGGCCTGGATTTGGGTGGGGGTCGTGTTTGTGATCTTTTCCCTCGCCGGCTCGCGCCACGCAAGATACCTCCTCCCCCT
>JARKQW010000349.1 GCA_029974695.1 Syntrophobacteraceae bacterium
CGGGCACGCCGTCATCGCCCTCATGTCCGGAGCCTTGCGCCGGGTGGAAAGCCCCACGGCGATCCTGGCGGCCAGTGTGCGGACCGTGGACGATGTGGCCCTGCTGGCTCAAAACGGGGTGCGATGCATCACCCTTTCTCCCGCCGTGGCCCGGAATCTCTTCCGGGAACCCCTCACCCTCGAAGCCGTCCGTTCTTTCGAAACCGCGGCAAACGCCATAGAATAAAAATTCCAAAACAACTACCGTTGTACGGGCCAAAGCCGGAATCCAGGGGGAACGGCTGGAAACCGGCTTCGGACGGGATGAGGGTTGTTACCAGGACTTGGTTATGCGGGACCGGGCCGGGCTGCTGCTCAGGAGGCGTTTCGAAACCATCCGCCCTTCTTGTCCACCTGGATCTTCTCCACCAAGGCCCCTTCCTTCTTGGTCACAATGGAGCCTTCGAAGAAATCCTGCCGGTCGACGACGTCCCCCAGCTTGAGATTGGGATTGTTCGTATACCGCACATAGTTTTCGAGCATGAGGATCGCCTGCTCGCGGGTCACGGGCTCACCCCGGTTGATTCCCGCCATGGGACAACCTCCCCTCATGCACCATCCCCTTCCGAATCCGCGCCCCATGCCCGGGCCTCGTCCCATCATGGGCCCTTTTCCCATCCAGGGACATCGCCATTCGTCCTGTTGAGCCTGGGGAGCCGGTTCCTGCTGCTGGGCGTAGAGGCTGGGAGCTCCGCTCACCAGGATAGTCAAGGCCAGTGCCAATGCGATCCAATTCATTTTCTTCATGATCGTTCTCCTTTCGTCGATGCAACGCAATCCGATTCATGGACTCCGCGAGGTTGCCGGCCGTTCCATTGGCCGCCGACCGTGCCCGGCAACGGGGCCGGCCGGTCCCCCTACCTCGCGAAATGATGCGGGCCGTAATGGGCCCGGGTTCTCCAGCCGCCTAGAGGGCCGCCACATGCGGGAACGGCTTCCTGACGACAGGCCCCGGCGCCTCGTGCCCAGTGCTTTCCTTGACCGTAGGCGGGGCAGGTCCATTCGGGAGAGGTGCCGCCGTCTCCGGGCTTTGCCTCCTGGGCGTAGGTCGTCCCCAGCCCCGTGAAGAAGAGCTGGGCCGCCAATGCTGCAATGGTGATGGTCTTTTTCATGACTGACTCCTTTGTTTGGGTCTCGTTTATGAATTGTCGAGGCATCGTTCGCTCACGGGTCGTGCCACGCAGGAGGGGTTAGGCAACAGGCGTGCCGGAAAGCTTTCGATATCTGTAAGTAGCCGATAGTAGAGAAGTTTCCCGGCAGGCCGTTTCCCTTTCATAACACAGCGGATCTTGGCTTTCTCCGTTTGGCCCCGTGGATCCTCGCCTTCGGCTTCCAAACTCGAGGGAAGACCGGATAGGAAGTATCCAGGCCCCTGGATCCGGTGGATAAGTTTTACCCGGGGCCGAACAAGCACCACCCATCCGTTGGCGGAAGAAAGGGAATTGGATATGCTGGGGGGCGAGCCCCCCAAGTGCCCGGGCCGGATCTCGAGACCGTCCGTTTCTTGCGGGCGGTTCGTCCCGGAGGTGGTTTCCTTTTTGCACTTCCCCGGGGACGGGCGGCTGCGGTGCCGGTCAAGACGAGGAGACACGAGTGGGTTTTCGCATATCCAATCCGACCCGGTGGGCGTGGTTTTCGCCCTGGATCCTCCTGGGTTCCGTGTGTATCTTGGCGGGGATTCTTCTGATCTTGGGCGTAAAGAACATCCACCGTGAAAAGGAGTTCGTGGAACGGGCCCTCCTTTCCGAGGCCAACGTGCTTATCCGTTCCATCGAGGCGGGGAGCCGCACGGGGATGATGGGCATGGGATGGGGCCGCCGACAGCACCAGATGCTCCTGGAGGAGACGGCCCAGCAGTCGGACGTCCTGTACGTGGCCTTGGTGAATCCCCGGGGGCAAGTGGTGGCCCACAGCGATCCCCGGCAAGTGGGCAGTGTCTTGCCTTTGGAGTTTCCGCGGCAGGGCGAAACGTCTTACCGGTTTTTGCACAAGGAACCCAAGTCCTTCGAGGTGGCGCGGGCTTACCAGCCCTGGTTTCGCCAAAGGGGGCGCAGAGGAGGGGAATCGTGCGAGGTGGGGTCTTCTTCGGGAAAGGATATGGATCTCTATATCCTGGTGGGCCTCGATCCCGGTCCCCTGGAGGAGGCTCAGCGTCAGGACCTGCAACACACCCTGGTTCTTTTTAGCGTCATGTTCCTGGTGGGGGCGGCGGGCTTTGTTTCCCTCGTCTGGGCCCACCATTACCGCACCGCCCGGTGCTCCCTGAAAGACATCCAGGCCTTCACGTCGACCCTCGTGAACCAGATGCCCGTGGGCCTGGTGGCCACGGACCTCGAGGGCCGAATCGAGCGGGCCAACGAGGCGGCCCGGAACCTTCTCCGGCCAGGGGGCGGGTCCGTCGAGGGAAACATCCGGGAATATCCAAGCTTTCTCCCCGTGGTTCAACGGCTCGGGAACGAGCAGGAAATGGTCGAACAGGAGATCCTGTGCGGAAGCTCGGGAAGGGAGCCCGTGCCCCTGCTGGTGAATGCCGCTCACATCCGCGACGGTGAAGGCCGCAAAGCAGGGTTTGTCTTCCTCCTGGCCGACATGAGAAACGTCAAGCAGTTGGAGGAGCAGCTTCGAAGGAACGAAAGACTGGCGGGCCTGGGGCGACTGGCGGCCGGGGTGGCCCATGAAATCCGCAATCCTTTGAGCTCGATCAAGGGTTTTGCGACCATATTGGCGGGAAGGAGCGGGGAGGACGAGCGGAGCCACAAGATTGCCCACGCCATGGTCCAGGAGGTCGAGCGGCTGAACCGGGTGGTGACCGAGCTTCTCGATTTCGCCCGGCCCACGGAGCTTCACAAGCGGCCCACGGCCTGCAGAGAGCTTATCGAGAACTCGCTGCGGTTGGTGGAGGGAGACGCCGGGAAGCAGGGGGTGAGAGTCGAGTCCCGAGTGGAACCGGGGGACCTCGAGGTGGAGCTGGACCCGGACCGTTTCTCCCAGGTGCTGTTGAATCTCTATCTCAATGCCATTGAAGCCATGGAGACGGGGGGAACCCTGCGAGTGGAGGTGCTGAGGGAGGCGCAGGCGGCGGTTTTCCGGATTACGGACACGGGGTCCGGCATTTTTCCGGAAAGCCTTCCCCACGTTTTTGACCCCTACTTCACCACCAAGCCTCGGGGAGTAGGCCTGGGCCTGGCCAACGTGCACAAGTTCGTAGAAGCCCACGGAGGAGAAGTGGAAGTGGAAAGCACCCCCGGGCGCGGCACCCGCTTTGCCGTCCGGTTGCCCCTCTTCCCGGGCCGACCATCGGGGGAGAAGCGGGCCGGGGAGACGGGATGATGTCGGTCGGGAAACGGCATGGACCATTCAAGGCGGCAAGGGAGGAACCATGACCAAAGAAGCCGGGACCCTGGTGCTTGTGGTGGACGACGATCCGGCCCATCGCCTCATGATCACGACCCTTCTCGAGGAATGGGGATACCGCACCCGGGATGCGGAAGACGGGAAGAAGGCCCTGGATTTCATCCGGGCAAACCCCGTGGACCTGATTCTCATGGATATGCGGATGCCCGAAATGGACGGCATCGAGGCCACTCGGCAGATCCACGGGCACAATCCGGCCATTCGGATTGTCATCATGACCGCCTATTCTTCCATTCCCACGGCGGTCGAGGCCCTCAAAGCGGGCGCCTTCGACTACGTGACCAAGCCCATCGACTTCGAAGCCCTCCGGCTGTCCATGGAACGGGCCCTCGAACATACCCGGCTGCTGCAGGAAAACGAAACCCTGCGGCGGCAGTTGGCCCAGTTCCAAATCCCGGAAATCCTGGGCGGCAGTCCCGCCATGCGAAGACTCATGGACATGATCGGCCTGGTGGCGCCGTCGGAAGCCACCGTGCTCATCACCGGGGAAAGCGGCACCGGCAAGGGGCTGGTGGCACGAGCCATCCATGCCAACAGCCAACGGCGCGGCAAATCCCTGGTGGAGGTGAACTGTGCGGCCATTCCCGAGACCCTTATCGAATCGGAGCTCTTCGGCCACGAAAAAGGGGCTTTCTCCGGAGCCGACCGCCAGCGGCGGGGGCGCTTCTCCATGGCGGACCAGGGGACCCTCTTCCTGGACGAAGTCGGGGAACTGCCTCTTTCCATGCAGGCGAAACTGCTCAGCGTCCTGCAGCAGGGGCACATCCAGCGGGTGGGAAGCGACGTCTCGATTCCCGTGGATGTGCGGGTTCTTGCGGCCACCAATCGAAACCTTCCGCAGATGATTGCCGGGGGCGCTTTCCGGGAAGACCTCTATTACCGCTTAAACGTCGTAGCCCTGGAGGTCCCCCCTCTGCGGGAGCGCATCGAGGACATCCCGGTGCTGGTGGGGCATTTCCAGGCTCACTTCGCGGAGAAGAACAAAAAGATCGTCAAGGGATTCACCCCCCAGGCCATGGATCACCTCCTGAGATATTCCTGGCCCGGGAACGTCCGGGAGTTGGAGAACGCGGTGGAGCGGGCGGTGATCCTCCTGCGGGGGGAATACATTACGGAAAGAGAGCTGCCCTTGTCTCTCCGGCAACCCGCTCCCGGGGAAGGCACCCGGAAGGAGGAGCGGGAAGGGGCGGACCTGCCGGAGGGCGAATCCACCCTGGCGGAGTTGGAAAGGCAGCAGGTCCTTCGAGTGCTGGAAGAAAGCGGAGGCAACAAGAGCGAAGCCGCCCGCCGCCTGGGAATTACCCGCCGCACCCTAAAACTCAAGCTCAAGAAGTACGAGGAAGAAAAGGGCACGACCTGACCTTTTTCTCCAATCCGCCCGGTTCCGTCCCTGTAAAGGACCCTCCTTTTCCGGCCCCTGCAACTCCCGTTTTTCGTTTCGCCCCCCCCGCCCGGGGGGCACGGGAACCCTTCCTTTCGCAGTGCCGAATCACGTTGACGCTCAGGGGCGGGGTTGCTATCAACACATGAGTCCAAGGGGATCCTTGGGGAAGGGGATCCTTGGGGACGGGGCTGTCCTCGTCCTTTCCGTTCCTTCCAGCCTCGATGGGTGGAAAACCTTCTCCCTTGCC
>JARKQW010000417.1 GCA_029974695.1 Syntrophobacteraceae bacterium
ACGTGCCCTTTGAGGGATTCCTCCTCGCAGAAGTCCACGAACACCTCGTCCACCACGCACAGGAACGAATCCTTCCGGGATCTTTCCAGGGCCCACTGCCGAACCTCCTCGGGCAGCACCGTACCCGCCGGGCTTCCGGGATTGGTGAGAAGAAGGGCGTCGGGGGAGAATCTTTCCATGGCCCCCTCGAGGTCTTCCACGGTCGGCTGGAAATTGTCTTCCGGCCGGGTGAAGATCTTGTAGAGCTCGACGTCTTGGATTTCCAAGGCCCGCTGGTATTCGCCGAATGCCGGCAGCACCATGAGGGCTTTTCGCAGCCCAAAGGCCCGAGGAAGCCAGTAAATGAGCTCCGTGGACCCGTTGCCCACCACGACCCGCCGGGGATCCTGGGTGTGGAAATCCGCCAGGGACTGCACCAAGCCCCGATTGTGAATGTCCGGGTAGTGTTCCACCCGCCGGAACGAGGGACGGATATGGTCCCACAGGCCGGGAGGGGGCCCCAGGGGGTTGATGCTGGCACTGTAATCCAGGATGGCCTCGGGGGAGCAGCCCAGCCGAGAAGCCACTTCGTACACATTTCCGCCGTGAGCGAGAGTCATAGGAACCATTCCTTGAGGAGAGACATGGGGGATAGGGCGGCCGGGATTCCATAGAGGCCCAGTTGCGCGGCCAGGGCCGCGAGAAAGGCCAGGGCCGACGAGACGTACAGGAGCCGAATCATGGACCGGTAGACCTCGAGGGAAAGAGGTCGAAGGGGATCTCCCAAGGTAGGCTTTTCCACCGGCTTTCCGAAATACAGGTTGGTTCCCCCCAGTTGAATCCCGAGGGCTCCCGCCGCAGCCGATTCCGGGTACCCGGCGTTGGGACTTTTCATCTTGCGGGCGTCCCTTCGCAGGATGCGCCAAGAGCTTCGCCAATCCAGCTTGAGCAGGGCCGCCGCACCCAGGATGAGGAGCCCGCTCAGCCGGGACGGGACCCAGTTGAGAACATCGTCGGCCCGGGCGGGAAACCACCCGAAATGGCGATAGCGATCATTGAGGTATCCCACCATGGAATCCATGGTGTTCACGGCCTTGTAGGCCATGCCGCCCACCGGCCCTCCCAGTCCCAGGTAAAAGAGCGGAGCCACGATCCCGTCGGAGATGTTTTCGGAAACCGTTTCCAACACGGCCCGAAGAATGTCCTTTTCGCCCAGGGCCGAGGTGTCCCGACTCACGATGTATGCCAGGCGAGCCCGGGCCAGGTCCAGGTCCCCCCGCCCCAAGGCTTCCACGACCTTGGAAGATTCCTTATGGAGACTCCGGGTTGCCAGGGTACTGTAGACCAGCCAGATCATGACCAGGTGTCCCAGGATTTTATGGATGAAATAGGCCGTTCCCAGGAGTACCACCGTCGCCGAAGCCGTCACCAGGACCACGGCCGTCCAGAAAAAGAAACCCGCAAGCCGCTGCAAAACCGCGTCGGGTGAGTTCTGGTAGAAGACTCTCTCGAGCCTCGTGATGAGAAACCCGATCCACCGAACGGGATGAGGCCATCCCCTGGGGTCTCCCAGGATCAGGTCCAACCCGTACCCAGCCATCAAGTGCCATGGAAAGAACAGCAATGGAATCATCCCTTCAGTGATTTCGACCCGATTTCTCCAGTCCGATCAGCCCATAGATCTTCTCGACGTCCACGTGCTTGCGGAGGTGGTCGGCCAGCAGGTCGTACTGCTCCTCCTTCCACCGCATGAAAGAAAACGACGTGGACGACATCACATCTTCCCGCCCCGAGCGTGTCCCCAGGTCCTCGAGAAACCTCTTTCGGAACTCGTCGTTGTCAAAAACCCCGTGAAGGTAGGTTCCCCAGACCCGCCCTTCGGGCTGAACAAACCCGTCCAGGACGGAAACCGGGCGGCCCCCGCACCGGGTGATTCGGAAGAGGGGCCGGCCGCTTCCCCGAACGGGGCTCGTTCTTCCCATGTGGATCTCGTAGCCGTAAAGGACCGGGGCCCGGACACCGGAAGGCGCCTCTCTCCCAAAGCCGAACAGCATCTCCGCCTCGACCTGGGAGGTGATCTTTTCAGCAAACATCTCCGTCTCGACCTCGAGGAGTCCCAGTCCGGCGACCTCGACGAGTCCGCTCTCGACTCCCAGGGGATCCCGGACTCGGAGGCCCAGCATCTGGTATCCCCCGCAAATTCCCACCACCGTCCCCCCGGCCTTATAAAAGGCTACCAGGGCATCGGCCAGTCCCGAACGCTTGAGAAAGGCCAGGTCGTCCAGGGTGTTCTTGCTGCCCGGCAGGATCACCGCATCGAACCGGAACACTCTTCCCGGGCGGTCCAGGTATTCCAGTTGCACGTCGGGATCCTGTTCGAAGCAGTCGAAGTCCGTGTAGTTGGAGATGTAGGGAAGGCGCACCACTCCAATACGAAGGCGCCCTTCTCCCGCCGGGAGGCCTCTCCCCTTCATCCTTCTATCGAGAGCCACACTGTCCTCTTCGGGGATGGAGATGTGATCAAAATAGGGGATCACTCCGAAGACGGGTTTCCCGGATTTCTCCTCGAGAAGCTCGATTCCCGATCGAAACAGCTGGGGGTCTCCACGGAATTTGTTTACGAGGAACCCCAGGATTCGTTGCTGTTCGGCCTCGGTCATGAGGGCCAGGCTCCCCAGCAGGGAAGCGAAGATGCCCCCCCGATCGATGTCCCCCACCAGGATGCAGGGGGCGTCGGCCATTTCCGCCATGGCCAGGTTGACCAGGTCGTGCTCCTTGAGGTTCAGCTCGACGGCGCTCCCGGCCCCCTCGAGCACCACCACGTCGTATTCCCTCGCCAGCCGTTGGAAGCATTCCCGAACCACGGGCACCAGGGTCTTCTTGTACCGGTAGTATTCCTGGGCGGAAAAATTCCCCACGGCCTTGCCCCGAACGATGACCTGGGACCCCATCTGGGAGGTGGGCTTGAGAAGGACGGGGTTCATGTCCACGTGAGGCTCGATGCCCGCCGCTTCCGCCTGGACCACCTGGGCCCGGCCCATCTCTCCCCCTTCGGGGGTGATGAAGGAATTGAGGGCCATGTTCTGGGCCTTGAACGGGGCCACTCGATAGCCGTCCTGTTTCAGGATGCGACAGAATGCGGCGGTCACGATGCTTTTTCCCACATCGGAACCGGTTCCGAGAAACATGAGGCTCTTGGCTTTCGAACTCAAAACCTTCGTTCCCTTCTTGAGGATTCAAATTGCCTGCACCGTTGGGTGAAATGCCGGGGGGCCCCGGGGGAGCTCCCCCAATGAAGATGGATGTAGCTGGCCAGAACGGAGCCCGTCGCGAACCCTTCGGGCCGGGGCTCGGATCCCTTTCGGCCCCGAATCTCGTACACCCTCTCGAGGGATTCACCCTCGTCCATGTCCGCAATTTCGGAATAGTGGAATTCATGGCCCCGGATGACCTGTCCCGGTTCCCCCAGGAGGCAACTGCTGCGGAGTTCCACTTCCGTATAGCCCAACGCCTTGCGTCGGGAAAGCATTCTCGTTCGAAAGGGCAGAATTCCCGCCATGGGGAAAACCTCCCCTTCCAGCGTCTCGATGGATCGACTGAGAGTCATGAGCCCCCCGCATTCGGCGTAGACGGGCATGCCTGCCGCCGCAGCTCGGCGAACCTCGGCGAGAAACCTCCCCTGGCCGGCAAGCCGGGACGCAAAGAGCTCCGGGTACCCACCCCCGAGGATCAGTCCCGCCGAGCCCGGGGGAAGGGTTTCCCCGGCAAGGGGGGAAAAGAAGCGCAAGTCGGCTCCCCACCGGGTCAGCAGGTCGAAATTGTCCGCATAGTAAAAACAGAAGGCGGCGTCCTTTGCCACGGCGATGGGGACGGGCCTCGGGGAACGGGGAGGTTTCTCCTTTTCTCCCGCCGTCACGGGGCCGGAATAAACACTCTTTCGCAGGATTTCATCCAGGTCCAAGTGCCGTTCCACCAATTCCACCAGCTTCGAGCGCCATTGAGGGGTCAGCTGGGCTTCGTCCGCCGTCAGGAGGCCCAGGTGGCGTTCGGGAATGCGGACGGCCTCCTCCCGGGGAATTCCCCCGAACACGGTCACCCGGGGAAGGCTCGATGCCATGGCTTCCTTGAGGTACTCGAGGTGTCCCTTCCCCCCCACACGGTTGAAGACGACCCCCGCCAGGTTCAAATCGGGGTCGAACTTCGAGTATCCGTACACCAGGGCCGCCGCGCTGCGGGCCATGCTCGAGGCGTCCACCACCAGGATCACCGGCAGGCCCAGCCGTTTGGCCATCTGGGCGCTGCTTCCCGCCTCGGTGAGGCCGTCGTACCCGTCGTAGAGCCCCATGACCCCTTCCACCACGGCCAGGTCCGCCCCGGCCATCCTCTCTTGGAAAAGCTCGCAGTTATAGCTGTGGGAAAGCATCCAGCCGTCGAGGTTCCGGGACTCTCGGGCGGCCACGCGACCGTGCAGCCCCGTATCGATGAAGTCCGGCCCCACTTTGAAGGGCTGAACTCGAAGGTCTCTTGCCTCGAAGGCGGCCATCAAGGCCAGGGCAAGGGTGGTTTTTCCGCACCCGCTGTGAGTCCCGCCCAGCAAAAAGGCATGTTTCGCATTCACCATGTACCGTCCGTCAACAAGGGTCCCATCGCCGCAAGGCCGTCCAGTAAATGCCTGCCTGGATGTCTTCGGGGCGAATTTTCTTCCACCGGGCCCACAGGCCTCGATAGGCCTCGACCTGGGGCCGGTATCGCATCAACCCGTCCCGGCAGAAGGCATTCGGATCCTGGGAGTCGGAAGGCCTCGAGGTCTTGAAATCCACCAGGACCCAGGCATCGCCGTCCCGGCACACGAGATCGATGACTCCCACGTCGAGGACCCTCTCCGAACGGGGAGACTCGAGGGCCCATTCCACCCACCTCTGGCCGGAAGGAAGGGAATACAGCCGATGAAGAAAGGGGTCCTCGAGGCAGGCCTCAACCTCTTCGAGGCTCTCCCGGGCCCATCGGTCGGCATCCTTCTCGTCCATGCCCTCGAGTCGCAGGTAGCTGCGGACCCGGGCCGCATCGGGCAGCGTGGCCTCTCGGCCCCAGGTTTCGAGAATTCGATGGATGAGGGTCCCCCACAGGGCGGGATCGACCGGGAGACCGTCCGAGCTCGCCTCCGCGACTTCGATTCCTTCCCCCTTGGCACCCACCAGGGAAGAAGGACTGCGAACCCGAAAGACAGGCCGCTCCCGGAAGAATTCCGCCGGCCGGATCTCGGGCAACGGAGGTCCCGACGGCAGCCCGGATTCCGCAGACTCGGGAGCAGGCTCGACCCACACTCGAAAGTCTCCCTCACGGCTCTCCCACTCCCTTTTCCCGGCGGCAGCCGCGGGAGACCCGGCGGGTCCGTTCCCTTCCCCGACGGCGGAGAAATCCGGGGAGGCCAAGTCCAGGTTCTCCTCGAGGGCATAGTGGTCGTTGAGCCAACCCAGGGGAGTCCGGGCCGGAAAACTCGGAGGCCCCTCCCGTCGACCGCCGCTCAAGACTCCGCTCAAAGACAGTCGGCTCCCGGCTCGTGTCACCGCCACGTAGAAAAGCCGCTTGGCTTCCTGCCAACGCCGGTCCAGGCGCAGCCGGTGGACCAGCCGGTAGGTTGGATCCACTTCCCCCGTGCGGCGGTCCGGATGGACCGCAAGCAGCATCCGCCCGTCCGTTCCTTCGGCGCGTTCGAGGAGATAGGCCGGTCGGTCTCCCCGCTCCCGGGCCAGGGGATCCCAGTCGCAGAAGGGAAGGTACACGGAGTCAAACTCGAGCCCCTTGGCCCGGTGAACGGTCATCATGGAGACCGTGGACTGGGCCGCATCCGGGTCGATGGGTTCGTAGGCCCTCTCCAGGAGCTCTTCGAGGCGATCGAGGGTCTGGACCGGTTCGTGGACCTCCGCCCGGCGGACGAGCTCCAGGAGTCGAAAGGAGGAAGCAAGGCCCCGGCTGCCCCATCGCTCTCCCACGGCCTCGGGTCCTCCCAAATCCAGCCAGGTCCTTTCCAGAACGTCGGCCAGGGGCTCATGCCCCAGGTGCTGCCGGGCGTACAGCAGCCGCTCCCAAAACTCTCCCACCCGGGGATTCTTTTCCCCGTGGACCCGGATCTTTTCGACCCAGGGGGTCGGCTCTTCCTTCGAGATCTCCAGGATCTCCCGGTATCCGAGGGTCAGCCAGGGGCTGTGCAGCTGAGAGGCCCATGCCAGGTGGTCCTGGGGCAGGACCAGGGCGCGGCACAGTTGCCACAGGTACAGGGCTTCCGGGCGTTCCTTCAAAAGCATCCCTTCGGCAACCCGGACGGCGATGTCCCGGGCCTGCAGGGCCTCGAGATAGACGGGCAGGTGGGTTCGGGTAAAGAGCAGGATGCCGATCTCCGGCCGAGAATCCCCCGAAGAGAGCTCTCCAAAGATGCGGTCCGCCATCCAGCGGGCCTCTCGTTGCCGGGCGGAAACGGAATCGGGGTACGGCACAAAGAGCGCCAGCCGGTTGTATGAAGACAGGGTGCGGCGGACCTCGGGGGCGGGCACGGCGGACATGAATTCGACTCCCCCGGCCTGCCCGTCGGAGCCTTCCATGACGGTCTTCGAGAACAGGCGGTTGCTCCAGTGGATGAGACTCGGATGGGAACGGAAATTGGTCCGCAGAATCACGGGTTCCACCGGAAGCCTTTGGCCCGTTCCCGCAAGGGGCAAACCCGCACGGGCGTCGGAGAAGAGCCGGACTTCCGCCTTGCGAAACCCGTAGATGGACTGCTTGGGGTCCCCCACCAGGAAAAGGGTTTTCCCGCCGTCGGGGGTCCATTCGGCACACAGCCCCTGGAGGAGCTCCCACTGCTGTCGTCTGGTGTCCTGGAATTCGTCCACGAGTACGTGGTGTATCCGTTGGTCCAGATACAGTTCGAGGTCCGAGTGCCGGATCTGACGGAAAAGGCGCAGGGCGGCGGTCTCGAGGGAGGAAAAATCCAGGACTCGCCGGGCTCGGCACCGGTCTTCGTATTCCTTGATCACCTCACCGGTAAGGAGAAGAAGGTCCCACAGGGGTTCCAGGTCCAGGCGAACGGATTCCTCCGCGGGGAGATCCCGGATTTCGGAGAGCCGGGCGACGGTGTCGGAATCCAGGGAATGCATGGCTTCAAACCAGGAGGTCTTGGCAAAGCCGGAGTAAAACCCCGAGGCGGGGCCCACGGACTTTCGCACCCCACCCCTTTGGGTGAGAAGGACGTCGGCGATCTTCTGCCAGGATTCCAGGGACTCCCGGCGGGGCTCGGGGAGCGCAACCGGCAACAGTTCGGCCGCGGGGGCACCTCGGGATTCCAGGTGACTCACAAAATCGGACCACCCCTGTCCCAGGGAGGATCGGGCGAACCCGCTTCTCAGAACGGCGAGTTTTCCTTCCACCAGCTGTCCGATCCACCGGTCCACATAATCGGCGGCCTTTTCCAGGTCCAGGAATCCCAGGAGTTCGCCTAGGGACTCGCGCCGCTCCATGAGCTCCGCCAATTCCCGGGCCAGGCACGACCACGAGTTGTTCCAATACAGGAGCCGGTCTTCGAGGGCGTCCCGCAAAGGATCGCCCGGGGAAGCACGGAGAAGACCACGGAGGACCTCGTCGATGACTTCCCGCAGGAAGAACCCCTGTTCCTCTTCGTCCATGAGAACGGACCCCGGGCTGATCCCGGCCTCGAGGGGTGCCTGGGTGACCAGGTGAAAGCAAAAGGAATGAAAGGTCTGGATCTGGAGAAACTGGCCCCGGAATAGAAGCTCCCGGAACTGGGCGTGGCGTTCGAGGGCCCTCCGGGCCGAATCCAGGAGAGCGACCTCAAAGGGATTGTCCCCTTCCTTCCCTTCACCGGCGCGGTAAAGCACCTGGCTGATCCTTTCCCGCATTTCCGCCGCCGCCTTGTTGGTGAAGGTGAGGGCGAGGATTTCCCGGGGATGTCCCACGGTGGCCAGGAGCCCCAGGAAACGGGCGGTGAGCAGGGTCGTTTTCCCAGAGCCGGCCGGAGCCTCCAGGTGAAACGACGTGCCGGGATCCAGGACTCGCCGCCGTTCTTCGAAGTCGGCCACGGGGCCGTGGGACCCCCCTCGAATGTCTCTGGACGCTTGGTCCCTGGAAAATTCTTCCATGGAAGGTCCGTATCTCCCGGGTCGTCACGCAGGATTGTCTCGGACGCTCAAGAGCTCGACCCCTTCCATTTTGAGCTCGAAAAGAATCCCTTCGATCTCTTCCTTGCTGCTCCCCAGTCGTTCCACGCTCTCGACGGCCAGGCGTCGAACCCGGTGGCGCTCAATATCCATCAGGAGCTGGGCCCTTCGAATGTAGACCTCCACCCGCTCCTGGGGGTTTTTGCCCGGTCGCAGCCGGAGGAACTCCCGGATCTCTTCCTCCTGGCTTTTGAGGAGCGGGTCGTAAGACCCCCGGTGTTCCGGCTTCAGTTCGTCTTTTCGGACCATGACGTAAATGGCGGTAACTTTTTCATCCATGGATTTGTGCTCCGACGTTCGGGAATGAAAGCGAAATAAAAACCGCCGCAACTATATCGGACCCGCCCCTGGATGACAACCAACATCCGGGGAAACCCGGGGCACGGGGTCGCGAAGACGGAGGAAATGTCGGGGAGAGTCACACGGAGGGGGACCGTTACCCCATGAGCCACTTTTTGCGCGGGCTCGGGGTGATTACTGTACAGACAACCCGTTGCGGCTCCCCTCGAAGCTGCCGCAAAGAAGCCGCGGAGGATCGGACAAAGGAGGTGTCATCATGGAAGACAACAAAAACCTCAATGGAATCCAGGTTGACAAGTTGTTCGACATGATCGAATCCATCAAGAAGAACCCCAACCTGGCCCAATTCAGGTTCCGGGTCACCAATCGTTGGGTTGACGGGACCCACAACCAGGCCAGGATTGACGGGTTCTATGGGGCGGGACGGGAGCACAAGTCCCGGGGAGAGCCGCTGGTGCTGGACGAGGACGAGCCTCCGGTGCTCTTGGGAAAGAACCTGGGAGCCAACCCGGTGGAGTTTGTCCTTACGGCTCTTTCGGGCTGCCTGACCACGAGTCTCATCGCCCAGGCGGCGGTGCGGGGAATCCGGCTCCGGAAGGTGGAATCCCGGTTGGAGGGAGACCTGGACGTACGGGGCTTTCTCGGGATGTCGGAGGAGGTGAGGAACGGATACCGGAACATCCGGGTCACCTTCAAGATCAAGGGAGACGCCTCCCAAGAGGAATTGCGGGAGCTCTTGGAATTGGCCAGGAAACGATCCCCCGTATTCGACATCGTCAGTCACCCGGTACCGGTGTCCGTGGAACTGGAGGCGTGAGGGCAAGTTCCCCCTCACGGGTTTTCCCGGGCAGGACCTGCCATGGGGACCCGAACGGTCGGGGAGGGATTCGACTCAATATCCCGGAGGAGCCGTTCCCTCCCCCCGTCCGTAAACGGCTGCAGGACCCCGCCTAGTAGACAAATTCGATCTGCCCGGACACCTTTTCCACCACCCGAACTCCCAGCTTGTTCAACTCCTTTTTCGCCATGGGACTCAGGGTTCCCGTCACCCAGACCTCGAGGTTCTTGGATCTCGGATGGGCGGACTTGTAAGCGGATATGACCCCGGGAACCCGCTGGGCGGCCCGTTCCGTCCACACCCCGTGATCCAGGGGAAAAGAGATGAGGGTCGTGCCGTTGGCGGCCTCGGAAAAAGCCAGAGGGCCGTAGACGGAAATCTCCCGCAGGGGGGAGACCTTCAGGTGGTAGTACCTCATGGTTTCCGCCATGTTCTGAAAGAAGTTGGCCGTTTCTTCCCCGTCGGCGGCAAGGGCCAGCTGCAGGAAGGCTTCGCGTCCCTTGGCGCCCGACAGAGCATCGAGGCATCCCACAATGACCGTGTCGTGGGTCGGGGTATAGACGGGGTGATCCAGGAATTGTGCGATGAGGCCGGGAGACACCCCCATGGTTCGGAGCTTCTCCTCGTTCATTTGCCGGAGCCTTTGAGGAGGATATTCATTGACGATGTCGCTCACCTGCTGGGCCGTCCTGGTGGCCGAGACGGCGGCCACGGCCGGTCCCCCCACCGGTGCCAGGGCGGCGGTGAGGGTGAGGGATCCCAGGGTCGTGGCCCAGGCAACGCTGTTGAGCTCCTTTTGCAGAACGCTGTTGCTCGAATAGACGTCGACTCCCAATCGCCGGGCCAACTCTCTCTTGTTGGAAGACACCGCCAGGGCCTGCTCCACTTTGCCGTCCTCGCCCGGTTGGGACTTGGAGGTGAGCCCCGTCTTCACGTTTTCGAACAACCGGTTGATTCCCTTTGGGATTCCGCTGATGGTGTCCACGGGATCGGTGACCAGGTTGGCCCCGAATTCGAGAGGCTGGGAAGCCGCTTTCTTCAATCCCTGGGCATAGGCCTCCCCTCGTTTCACCTGGTGCAGGGCTGCGATGGCCCCAATTTCCCGGACCAGCTTTCGCAGGGCGAAATCTCCCGTGGTCTCGAACACTCCAAAATCCGAATCCACGGTGAAATGGTGCATGTATCCGTAGGAAACCACCCGCTCCCGGACTCGAAAGTGAGGACCTGAAAGGAACTGGGGCGGCAGAATGTCCGAAGCCTTCTGATTGATCGGAACTTCAAACCGGGGCGCAGGTGCGGCACAAAACCCCGGAGACGGCAGGAGAGCCGCCGGGAGAAAGGACAACAGCAAAAGACCCCGGAACCACCCGGAGCCACAACGACCCTGTAACATAAACCCCTCCTTTGCCGGCGTGCGGGCACCGGTCCGGCGCCCCGCCTCGGTTGTTGTTCCCCCCAAACTGGGTACGGCAGCGGACCGTACCCCGTCCCAAACGGCCGTGGCGGACTCGAACCCCGCTGACCGGGCTTCCTTCGAGATTCCGGGGCACACCCCCCATCGGCGTCCACCCGGGACCCTAAAGGCGGGCATCCGGACTTGCCGGGACTCATCCCGCCGTTGCGGAAGCTCCCCGTTTTTCCGGTGTGCACTTCTTCGCTCCTGCATCCCCCCGGGCGCGCTCACCCCCGGCATTGGCCGCCCGCGCCCCCTGCTCACAGGAGTCCCGCCTCCTTAAGAAAGACGCTGGGATTTCGACTCTGGCCCTTTCGCACGCCCACCCAGGACAGGTGCAGATGGCGGATGGCCCGGGTGAAAGCCACGTAGGCCAGCCTCCGCTCCTCCTGGATGCCGTCGGCCGAGTCTTGGGCAAGCGCCCTCCAGTGGGGGAAGAGATCCTCCTCGAGCCCCACCACAAAGACCACTTCCCACTCGAGACCCTTGGCTCCATGCACCGTGGACAGGGTCACCCCGCTCTTGGATTCATCCTTTTCCTCCTTTTCGTCACTCCCGTCCAGGGTGATTTCCTCGAGGTACTCGACCAGGTCCTGTTTTTGTGAAGCCGCGTAGAGCAGAAACTGGATGTTTTCCATGCGGTTCTGAAATTCGCGGGTGTTCTCACCTTTGCAGTATTCGGCAAGGTAGGTTTCATAACCGGCTTCGGAGAGGACTCGTCCGATGGCCTTTTCGGGCTTTTCTTTGCCGATGGATTCAAGAAAATCGAGAAGTCGTTCCAACCCTAAAAGGACCTTGGTCGGGAGAACCATTCTGCGGACGGCTTCCCGGCAGGCGTCCCGGAGGGACATGTCGGTGTGCTTGAGGTCCAGGATTTTCCGGTAGGCCGAGGAACCAATGCCGCGTTTGGGAACGTTCAGGATGCGGTCGAGGCTCACGTTGTCCCGCGGATTCGCCGCAGCCGCAAGATAGCAGTTGATATCCAGGATTTCCTTGCGCTCGAAAAATCCCTTGTCGCCCTTGAGCATGTACGGCACCCCGTTGGCCCTCAATTCCTGCTCGAAAGGAAGGGAAATTGCGTTGCTGCGATACAGGATCGACATGGCCTGGTACGGAATCCCCGAGCGATGGTGATGCCGAATGAGGTCGACTACCCGGTCCGCTTCGGCAAATTCGTTCTCGAGGGCGGCCACCTCCACGCTTCCTCCGGTCTTCCGGCTGAAACACTTCTTGGGGATCTGCCGATTCTTGCGGATGAGAAGCTCGGCGGTCTCGACCACTTCCCGGGTGGACCGGTGATTTTCTTCGAGCTTGAAAATGACGGCGTCGGCGTGCCTTTGGCGAAAGTCCAGGAAATTCCCCACATTGGCCCCCCGAAAGCCGTAGATGGCCTGGTAATCATCCCCCACCACGAAAAGATTGCCGTCTTTCAGGACCAGGCGGGTGATTTCTTCCTGCAGGTCGTTCACATCCTGGTATTCGTCCACCATGACGTACTGGAAATGGTCGGCATAACGGCGCCGAAGGTCCTCGTGTTGATCCAGCAGGTCCCGGGTCCTCAGGAGGATGTCGTCAAAATCCACGGAGTTGGCCCCTTTGAGTCGCCGGTTGTACTCGGCGTAGATGTCGGGGAGGCTCTTTTGGATGCGACGGTCCACCCGGATGCCCTCCAGGTACTGCCGGGGCCGTCCCGAGTTCTTGGCCCGGGAAATGGCGGCGGCAACCGGGTGAAGGTACTTCTTGGGGTCCAGGTTGAAGTTTTCCACCAGCAGGGCCTTGATATGCTTCTCCTGGTGGTAGGTCGAGCAAACATAGAGGGGATGCCGGTATCCGGCCCGAAGGCAGTGCTCCTTGAGAATGCGCAGGCACGCCGAATGAAAGGTCCTCACCCAGGGAAACTGGAAGCTTTTGAGTCCCGTCAGCCTCTCCAGGCGGTCCTTCATCTCGTTGGCCGCCTTGTTGGTGAACGTAATGGCGAGGATCCGCGCAGGATCGTAGCCTATCCGGATGAGATACGCGAACTTGGCCGTGAGCACCCGGGTCTTGCCCGAACCCGCCCCCGCCGTGACCAGGGTCGGCTTGCCCATGTACTCGACGGCCTGCTTTTGGACCTCCGACAGCTGGATCATCCCTCCAAACCTCCGCTGCATTTTTCCGACCGCCCCAAGGGCGGTCTCCTCTTTTGCCTCAAAAATGGCAACGGGGCAAGAGGTTTGGGGAAGGTCCCTCCGGGCCGGGGGGCCGCAACGAAGAGTGCCCGCTCCCCCAAGCCGTCTCCCCTTCGGGGAGAGGAAGCCGTCTCTTCTCCCTCGACGGGCGGACCCCGCTTTTCCACACTCGGCGGAGGAATTACCTTCTTCCCACCCGGGACGCGACGGGCCGGGGGGGCCATGAAGACCCGACCGAGAAATCTTGGATGGTCATTTCCCATCCGGCGGCG
>JARKQW010000518.1 GCA_029974695.1 Syntrophobacteraceae bacterium
CCCCTGGCGCTCCAGGGTGATGACCAGGGGTTCCTCGGCCGCGGCGTCGGCCGTAGCCGCCTCCGGAAGCCGGACCTTAATGGCCGGGTCCGCCGTCACGTTATAGGTGATCACAAAAAAGAGAAGCAGGTTGAAGACCACGTCCACCAGGGGG
The DNA here is from genome assembly GCA_029974695.1 of Syntrophobacteraceae bacterium. GTDB lineage: Bacteria > Desulfobacterota > Syntrophobacteria > Syntrophobacterales > Syntrophobacteraceae > JAGPLX01. The sequence goes on from JARKQW010000518.1 coordinate 155, forward strand.
GCGGTGTCGATGTGGGTGTGGCGCCTCTTTCTTCTCTCAAATTCCATTCGCTCTCCTCTCGCAGAGTGCCATGGCAACATCCTTCATGCGCACGGCGATCTCATCCAGCCGGTCTTCCAGAAAATGCAGGGCGATGTGGCTGGGAATGGCCACAAAGAGGCCTCCGGCCGTCGTGATGAGCGCCTCGTAGATGCCTCCGGCCACCATCGAGGGATCGACCCGGCTTCCGCCGTGGCTTGCGATGGTCATGAAAGCCGAGATCATGCCCGTCACGGTGCCGGTAAAGCCCAGAAGGGGGGCTATTACCGATATGAGTGAGATTACGCCCAGCCCCTTCTCGAGACTTCTTATCTGTTTAGTGCCGATGAAAGCGACCTGCTTATCATCCAGCCCTCTCTGGATGCCGTCAATGACAGGGGCAATCTCTCCGGGCTTTTCCCGGATGACCAGGTCGATCGAAGGGGAAATCCGTCGAAGGACGCCTCGAAACTGGAATCCTTTGGCAACAATGAGGGCCAGCGCGACCACAGAGCAGCAAAGGATGGGCCACATGAGGACCCCGCCTTTGTGGAAAAAATCAATCATTTCCATGACTCCTCAAAACGAATCGAATAGGCAGGCGGGCCCTGCACATAATAGGCTTGCCTCCTCTCACGGCAGGCTTGAAGGTGGAGTTCTTCACCGCTCGAACGGCTTCTTCATCGAAATCTGATCCGGCCGATCTCAACACCTCGACGTTCATGAGCTGCCCCCTCTCATTGATGGTCAACTGCAGAAGCACGGTTCCTTCCTTGCCGAGCTCACGGGCCAGCCGGGGATACCTGGGAAGAGATTTGGTCAGAAAGCGCGGCCCGTCGCCCGTTCCGAAAAACAAGTCCGAAGGTCCCTGACCGGCCCTGCCTTCTCCATCGGAAATCGACGAACGAGCATCTGGGTCTTGAGGGCCGGTTTCTCTCACCCGGCTGGATTCGGGTCCTCGATGCCGGGCGGCCGTTTGTTCTGTGGGATGGGAATCCTCCGAAGCCATCTGGGGCTGAGACTGCACCCCCGCCGGCTTTTCTCGCCGAGGGGGCATCACCGGGCGCACTGGTGGTTTCTTGACCGGCTGAAGCGGCTTCGGGACTTCCCCGGCAAGCAGGGTCGGCCAAGGGGTGTCCTCGGCAAGAGGAAGTGGTTGGGTCCTGGGGTGGTTGTCCTTGGATTCCTCCGGTTGGGGGCCCGAGATCGGCAGAGACGGAGCGGGAGCCGTTGGCGGCTTGTTGCCGGCCGTTGCGGGATTCTGCGTCTCCGCCGACGTGCTCCCTTTGCGGCCCTCCTGAACAATGACAAACCGCAGGGCCTCGCAAGGACGTTCCGGAGGGAGTCTCTCAGGACCGGGGACGAGGAAGACACCCGCGTGAAACAGAACGGAAAACAAGATACCTTGCCAGAGCTTCATCCGAACTGATGAACTCCTCCCCCGAAGTTTCTCCCCCGGGGTGGCCGTGAAAAAAGCCGCGACTTCCCCGGTTCGCCGCATTCGCACGGCTTCTGGGGCGTTCGCGGCCCTGTCGGTTTCAGATCGGACGAACTCCCGGCCGTGATCTGCAGCGAGCCTTCCCGGCCGGGTCCAAAGGAAATCGGCACTCAGGGGTCCCGGTTGGTATGACACCTTCATGGTGCACTGTAGCCTGGGCCGACAGGGCCTATTATCGACGCCGGTCGCCTTGCGTCAAGCGATTTCCGACATACCCCGGTTTTGCCTCATGCAGAGTTGCCTCCGCCCGATCGACTCACTGCTCCTCTCGATTCCGCAAACCGGGCCCGACGGTTTCCTCTCGTCAGAAACCCGGCGGACCCGGAACCTACCGTGGCTGTACGGCGATGAATCCGGCTTCGTGGAAGACTGGCGGGTGCAGTCGGCCGAGAGCGGTCGCCACCCGAGTGAGACAAGGTTTTCCCAAGGAAGATTTGCGGTCGGGAAGGTTCTTACCGGTCCCCTACGGCGACCGGGTCCTCATGGTTCCCCCGACGGGACAAGGATCAAGGAGACTGGTTGCGGCCGTTGACGGTCCCCGAATCATCGCTCCCCTATTGAAGACTGTTGACTCCCAACGGCAGTCGGGACTACAAAAAGCGAATTCATCGAAGTCTCGTCGGTCGGCGGACGGATCTGATAAGGATACGACATGGAAGGAGTGTTCGGGAAAACCGCCTCTCGTCGCACGGCCTCCTGCCTGATGCTGGGCCTCCTGCTTGCCTGCTTGGCCCTTTGCCGTCCCCTCCTCGCATCGGAATACCAAGAGGATGTTCTCTCGTATTTCGGCGCTGGTGGGGGGCCGGGAGTTGCGGAGTACGCTGCCGACCTGGGCATTCACTGGTCCCGAAGGGCCGTCGACGTCAATGAAAACACGTACGACAGCGCGGCCCTTCTTTCCGGAGTGGACCAGATGGTGACCGAGAACCAGGCAGTGGGGGTGGTCAGCTTGGGGATCATCAACCCCAGGAAGGTGTCCGGCTGGCTCACGGCCGAGCAGTTCTCCCGGGCCGTGCAGTCCATCGTGGAAAGATACGACGGGGACGGCGTGGACGACATGCCGGGTCTGACCCACCCCATCAAGGTATGGGAGCTGGTCAACGAATACTCGAGCTCAGGCAGCATCGGCTACGAAGGACTGTCCCAATCGGACTTCTTGGATTTCATGGTTCAGGGGGCTCAGGCCCTCAAGAACACCTGCTCCGATTGCCTGCTGGCCTACGACCCCTTTGACAAAGAGGACTCGAGGGCCCTGCTGCAAGTGCTCCCGGCCGATACGATCGATCTCATTTCCTTTCACACTTACAGTCCCCTGGACGTGCCGGCCGATCCGGCCTCTTGCTACTACGCACCCAATTTCAAGGGACTCTTGCAGGAGTTGGGGATCGACGGAAAACCCGTCTGGGTTACGGAATACGCCTTTTACGACCACGAAGGCGCCGTGTTCAATCCCGGTTACGTGCCCGCCGGGGACCAGACGGACAACGCGCGATGGATGGTGCAAACCACCGCATGGGGGTTTGGATCGGGACTCTTCTCAAGGATCATTTATGCGGAAATCCCTCCCCCCAAGGACGCTCAGACCGATGAAAGGCTTCTGTGGATGGCGCTTCTGGACTCCGAGGGCAACAAACGGGAAATCTATCACGCCTATAAGAAGCTCATCGCATTGCTGGACGGCTTCAAATCCGTGACCGAGCTTTTCCTGGGGGAGGACGTCTACGGGTTCCTATTCGACAAGGAAACCGAGCGGATCTATGTCCTATGGGTGAGGGAAGGGGTCGCCCCCAGACCGGGAGTCCTTCTTTCAGGGTTGGATGCCGACGAGGTCACTCTCATCCGGTCAGTGCCCGATTCCCGGGGGAATTTCGAGACGTCCACCCTCACGCCCGTCGAGGGGACCGTATCCCTCGACCTCGAAAACACTCCCGTCTTCCTGCGCGATGCTCCCGGTCCGACGGCCGCTTTCAGTGCCGTTCCGACCACGGGGGTCCTTCCGCTGGCCGTGGAGTTCACGGATTTGTCCACCGGTGCCGTCACGACCCATTTCTGGGATTTTGGGGACGGAGAAACCAGCTCGGAACAAAACCCGAGTCACACCTACAAGACCGCGGGGTCCTACACGGTGAGCCTAACGGTGTCGGGTGTGAACGGTTCGGACACGGAAACCAAGGCTTCCTATATTACGGTAACCAATCAACCGCCCACCGTGACCATTGAGGCTACGGATCCCGTCGCCTCGGAATCCGGCTCGAACCGAGGGACCTTCACCGTGTCCAGGACCGGGGATCCCGGGGCTCAACTCGAGGTCCTCTACGAGGTGGGCGGAAGTGCCGCGAACGGGAAGGATTACCGAGCGCTCTCAGGCAGGCTGACGCTCCCTGCCGGAGCCTCCAGCGCGACCATTCGAGTGATTCCCGTGGACGACAACGTGCGGGAGTCGGACGAGACCGTGACCCTTTCCCTGCTTGCCGACGATTCCTATGAAGTGGGCACTCCCTCCGAAGCCACCCTCACCATTGGCGACAATGATCCCACCGTGACCATTGAGGCCACGGATCCCGTCGCCTCGGAAAAGGGCAAGGATCCCGCCGTTTTCACGGTGCGCCGCACCGGAAATCGAAGAGCCTCGCTCACCGTGGTCTACTCCATCCAGGGTACTGCGAAAAACGGCGTGGATTACTCGAAGCTCTCGGGTCGGGTGAAGATTCCCGAAGGCAAAGCCTCCTCCTCCGTTCGAGTGGTTCCTTTAAGGGACGACAGGAAAGAGGGCAACGAGACCGTGATCCTGACCCTGGTGGAAAGCAGCTCCTACCACGTGGGCTCTCCCTCTGTGGCCAAGGCCGTCATTCGCAAGGATGACTAATGCCTGAGCCGAACGATTCTTGCCGCCCATCCCCCATCCAACGGCGCTCCCCACAGACGCGGACGATCCCTCGAGGATCGGTTCACCCGTCACCGAGAGCGGGCTTCGTGCCTGCCCTCCGAGGCCCTGCAACCGCAGGAAATCGGTCATTTGGGGCAGTGTCCGGCAGGTTCGTTTCCCCGGGGGTGGGCCGCCGGGGTGCAAGACCCCGTTCTTCGGAACGTTCCGGGGGGGACCCCGCTTCACTCCTGCAATCCGGAGGTTTGTACCCATCCGGAAGAACCATGTCGACTCGGGGACCGGGCATCCCGAGAAAAGACCCACCAAGAACCCCTTCCTGGTTTCGATGGATACTTTGCATTCCTGAGAACCGGGCGGGATTCGCCAGGAACGAGCACGGCAGGAGACTCTCGAGATTCTTGATTTCCCTTCTCGACGTCTGGATGCAAAAGAAAAGGTCCCTGATCCGGACGAAGTCGAGGCCAAGTACGGGCACACGGTGGCCTGAAGATTTTCCTGCCCGGGGCAGAGCATGCAAAGCCCCAGAAGATACCGGTCCTGGCGGGGCAAAGGACGGAGGCCTCAATGGCCATCGTCGATCTTTCCGCTTGGAGCCCATGAGGAGATGAAACCGCGGCCGGCAAGGGACTTCGCCTTGTCGAGGAGAAGGAAGTCGGCGGGGGTGTGGTTTCTCCCCGGCTGAATGGACCAAGGTTCCAGGGACTCCGGATTGAGTGAAGCTGCAACCCCTCCCCTTTGTCTGCAGAGGGAACCGGGCCTTGAAACCTTCGGGGAAACCATGGGGGGAACACTTTCCATGATGAGAACCCCGTTGACAGGTCCCTGCGGTTTCACTAGTTTGGTGGAAATCGTAAAGGGGAGTAGCAACCGGCCGACGGGCGGCCGGACCGTGTCCCGTCACTACGGTGGCGATTTCCACCCGGGAGCGGATCCAAGCAACAGTGGTTGGACTTGCAAGACCTTTACTCACAGCATGGGCCGTCATGCCGCGAGTGAGGGTCTTTTTGTTTGGACGCGGCGAAAACGAAACGAGGAGTCAACATGATCGACCTGGGTTGGTTGGGGCAGATTTCGTTCACTTGGGAATTCTTCGCAGCCGTGATGAGCATCGTTCTCATTGACCTCGTCCTGGCGGGGGACAACGCCGTGGTCATTGCCATGGCGGTCAAAAACCTGCAGGGTCGCAAACGCCGGATGGGGATCATCCTGGGTTCCGGCGGGGCGGTCGTCATCCGGGTGGTCTGCACCTTTCTGGTTGCCCGGTTGCTCAATATGTCCTTTGTCAAGCTGGTGGGCGGAGCGGTCATCCTCTGGATCGCCGTAAAGCTGCTCACCGAAGGGACCCGGGAGGAATGCCGCGGCAAAGAGTGCAGCAGCGTCCTGCAGGCCCTCTGGATCATCATCGTGGCGGACCTCAGCATGGGCATCGACAACATGCTTGCCGTGGGCGCCGCCAGTCACGGAAACCTGTTCCTGCTGCTCTTCGGCCTCATCCTTTCCAGTCCCATGGTGGTGTTTCTGAGTGCTTGGCTCTCGAACCTCATGGATCGCTACCCGATCATTCTTTGGCTGGGTGCGGCGGTGTTGGGCAAAGTGGGCGGTGAGATGATGATCACCGACCCATGGGTGCGCGGACTGCTCAACCCGCCCAAGTGGACCGAGTACGCCGTCATGGCTTTCTTTGTCGTCTTTGTCTGTATGCTGAGCAAATGGATCATCAACAGGCGAAAAGGCGGGGTCGTTCCGGAACCCGCGTCGGTTCAAGCCTCGGTCGTCTCATCGAACCCGGAAGCCGCCTGATCGACGAGTCCTACGAAATCAACCGGCGGGGAGGAACGGGTCGTTCCTCCCCGCCGGTCGGGTTGCCTCTCTTCCGGCCCGCAGGGGCCTCCTTCTCAATTTCCAAGGCAAGAGCTTCCCCCTGAAAACGGCGTTCGTCCGGTTGAGCGAAAACAGAAAAAATCTTCCGGGTGAAAACGGAATAGGAATGGATCTCCGGACCGATTCACGGTAGCCTGTCTTTTTATTGTCGCCGATGAACTCCGTCTCGACCACGGGAGTTGGGGTCTTCCGCCAGCCGCCCGGGGGCGGGTCGAGGGGCAGAGCTATGTGGAAACCAAGACCGACCTTGGGCCGGATTACCTGAGACATTACCGATGGAAAACAGCACCGGAACCGGCTGAATACGTCTTGAGGCGAAACCTTGCTTCATCCCCCTCGCAAGGGAGGAAGCGTAGGTCGTGCGCTCAAATGTCTTGGTAAGGCCATCGAGGCGCTGAGGAGGGAATCATGAAGAGCGGATCCAATGATCGCTGCCTCTGTACGGGCGGAACAAAACTCAAGGAATGCTGCGTCGACAAACGGAAAGCCGATGAACGGCAAGCCATGCTTGATGCGGCGGTAAGAGAGGTGAGGGAGCTGCTCGAAAGCCGCAGCTTTGCCTCGCTGGAAGAGGCCAATGCCTTCTTGAACCGACACATGCAACAGCGCAACCGGGCGCCCGAGGATGACTTCGACGGCCTGTCGTCCGGACAGATGCACCGTTTACTGCACTACCCGTTCGAGTCGCCCGACCTGGCGGCTTTTCCCGCCTGCCTGGATGTGGTCCCTGACGCTCCGATCCTTCGTCTCTTCAGCCTGTTGGTTGAAAAACTCGGCGATCAGGGTCTAAAGGCGACCACTACCGGCAATCTCCCGCGTAACCTGTGCCGGGAGATTGCCCTGACCTATTGGGGAGAGGAGAAGTACCGGGAAGTTTTCCGTTACGGGGAACTGCGAACGGAGCCGATGTTTTTTGATCTGCATGTCACCCGAATTGTTTCCGGACTGAGCGGATTGGTAAGAAAGTACAGGGGAAAATTCATTGTGAGCAACGGGTGCCGGAGGTTGCTGAACAAGCAGGGTTTGGCCGGGATCTACCCGCGGCTTTTCCGTGAATTTGCCACAAAATACAACTGGGCCTATTGGGGCGGACGGAGTGAAATCCCCCTGATCCAGCAATCCTTTCTGTTCACTCTCTACCTGCTTCGGAGACATGGAACCGAATGGCGATCGTGCCGGTTCTACGAGGATTGGTTCCTGCGAGCCTTCCCGGCGGTGTTGAATGAGGTCGTGCCAATCGGGGAATATCTCTCGCCGGAAAAGGTCCTGCGCGGTTCTTATTCATGGCGCTGCCTGGACAGGTTTGCCGGCTTCCTGGGACTGGTGGAAATCCGGCGGGATCCCGGTAAGGGTTTGCGCGGGGATTTTCTCGTGAGAAAACTTCCACTCCTGGATCACGTCGTCCAATTTCATCTATGAAGTGAGAAGACGTCCAAGAGGAAAGAATCGGTGGATCCGCTCCATGATTTGCCGGCAGCGGCCAAGCCCGAGACATTGACCCGCTTGATCGCCCGCCTTGCCGATCTTCGTCCCGAGCTGCGCCGCGAGTGCTTCGATGATCCGAAAAAGCACGTCACCCTCACCACCGAGCAGAAGATTCTCTCGGAAGGGGAAATCGTAATGGCGCTCTGGGGGGAACTGTACCCCGATCTCGAGGACCCGGACAGCTACGGCGGCGGCGAGGAGGAGTTCGCAAAGGTCATTCCGGGATGTGGAAAACCGGTCTGAGGCGGATGCCGCGCGACTTCCTTCGGCCGTGCTTTTGGCCGCCGGGCGGCCCCCCCGCAGGATTCCGGCAGCAAAGACGGTCTTGCCCACCGCCGGAGGTTGTGTAGGGTTGGCCTCTGCGGGTCCGTGGCGGTCTTTGGCGGGTCGGCCCCCAACCCCGGGTGGACCGGGAAGACGTCGTATCCCGGGGGTCAACGATTCCGGCAAGGAAAGGGATTGGAAATGGGAGGTAGGGAAAAGAATCCGGGTTCATTTAGGGAGGTTCGAGGCAGCCGCCGCGTCTCCTGGGCCGTTTTGATCCTAGGGTGGGTGTTTCTGTCCCAGCCGGTGTGCTGGGCCAAACCCACCACGGCGGGCCAGGCGGAAACGGTGGTTCGGAACTGGCTCCGGCTGGATCCGCAGCCCCTGGGCGCCCCCCTGGGCGGCCCGGGAAAAGAGGTGAGAACGGTCTGTGACAAGGAAGGAAGGGATCTTTTCCACGTGGTCTCCCTCCATCCGACCGGCTTCGTGATTATCGCGGGCGACGACCTGGTGGAGCCCGTGATCGCCTTCGTTGCCCGAGGCCGGTACGACCCGTCGGAGACAAATCCCCTCACGGCCATCGTGACCGAGGACATGACAAGACGCCTCGATCTGGTAAGAACGATACCGGTGGAGGCGGCGAAAGAGGAGTCCGGCGGAGCGGCCCGAGGGTGGATGGAGGCGAGCCTGGAAAAGTGGGTCTTCCTGCAGCGGGCTCGCGGGGGGGAGCGCCCGGAGGTGTCCTCCGGACTCGAGAAGGTCTCCGATCTGCGGGTGGCTCCTTTCGTGTCCAGCAAGTGGGGGCAGGGGGAGGAAGGATCCGAGTACTGTTACAATTACTACACCCCAAAACACTACTTCTGCGGTTGTACCGCCGCGGCCATGGCTCAACTGCTCCGTTACCATCGGCACCCGTCGGACCTCGTGGGGAAGAAAAGGTTCAGGATCGCCGTAGACGGCAAGAATTCCTACGCAACCACCCGGGGAGGCGACGGGGCGGGGGGAGCCTATGCCTGGGCGCGAATGCCCCTAAACCCGGGTCCGGCCACGGGCGAGGAAGAAAGGCGGGCCATCGGCGCCCTGACCTATGACGCCGGGGTCACGATCCATACGAGATATGCCGGTGCGGGGTCCGCCGCCGGACTCCCGGATGTGAGGGAAGCACTCGATTCTTTCTTTCAGTATTCCAACGCCCGCTACGGGTCTTCACCGACCGGCCCCATTTCCCTCAAAGACCTCTGCCCCATGATCAATCCCAACCTGGATGCGAAACTGCCGGTCCTGATGAGCGTCATCCGCTCGGGGGGAGCCCACGTGGTGTTGTCGGACGGATACGGATACAACCTCTCGACCCTGTACCATCACCTGAACCTGGGTTGGAACGGGAGCGACGACGCATGGTACCACCTGCCCAATATCCCCACGTCCCGGTACCGTTACAGCCTGATTGCCGACGTCGTCTACAACGTATTTCCCACGGGGACCGGAGAAATCGTGTCGGGGCGCGTGACCAACGCGGGCGGCGAGCCGCTCAAGGGGGTAAGAGTGAGGGCGGAAGTGAATGGGTCCCTCGTCGGGTCGGCTCACACCGACCGGTACGGAATCTACGCTTTGCCGGGGTTGCCGTCCAAGTCGTCCATCGAGCTCCGCCTGAACAAGCCCGGGTATACGTTCCGGCCTCGAACCGTCGAAACGGGGCGAACCGACGATTTTCGCGTCCGGACCGGCAACCTTTGGGGGGTGAATTTTTCAGCGCGTTCCCAGTGAAGGGGAGGACCCGGGCCACCCAACAGGGGCCTCCCCGGCGCCGAACCGGGCGGCCAAGAAAAGTGCAGGAAGCGCTTGCGCAGGTGTGCCGGGTGGTTCGTTGTCCAGGGGTCCCTGTCCATGTTGGCAACGAAGATAGCGGGTTTGCCCGCCAAAGAACCCGGCCTTCTCCTTTCACCCTGCGCCGTCTTTCCCATCCGGAACACTGCGGATGAGCTCGACCGTGCCTCTTGGGCTAAGGGGTTTCCAGGCTGGGTGCTCTCCCTCGCACATCCATCGGGTGGACTGCGTGAAACCCACTGTGGAGACAACCCTCGGGAAGCAGGGGAGGGGCGGAACAAATGAATCCCCACCCCCCCATCGAGGCCTGCTCCTAGAACCGTCCCATCTCGTCTTCTCCCAACGGGATGACCTGTTCGGGCCGGACCTCCAGTTCCCGGGAAACCGCCCGCTGTTTCCCGATTTGTCTTTTTCCGGTATGTCCGGGGTCCCGCGTGAGCCCAAAGGCCGGCGACATGCTTTTTCCATTTTCCCCGGCGTTCCCGGCCCGGGCCGTCAGCACCATGCGGCCGTTGCCCCCCTTCTTTCCGTTCCCGCCGACCACGGCCACGAGGTCCGCCACGTAGGCATTCATCTGCTCGGCTTGGGCGTTGAGCTCTTCGGACGCCGCGGCCGATTCCTCGGCGTTGGCGGCATTTTGCTGGACCACCTTGTCCATTTCCGCCACCGCCTTGTTGACCTGGGAAATCCCCTGGGCCTGTTCGTTGGATGCGGCGGCAACCTCGCTCACCAGTTCTCCCATCCGGGTCGCGCTGGAGGCCACCAGTCCGAAGGCATCCCCGGCCTTGTTGACTTGTTCCGTACCCTCTTTGATCTTCTTGATCGTGTCCTCGATCAGGTTTGCCGTGTTCTTGGCAGCGTCGGCGGCGCGGATGGCCAGGTTGCGCACCTCGTCGGCCACCACGGCAAACCCGGCCCCCGCATCTCCCGCTCGTGCGGCTTCCACGACCGCGTTCAGGGCCAGGAGGTTCGTCTGGAACGCAATTTCATCGATGGTCTTGATGATCTTCGAGGTCTCCTCGCTGGCCCGGGCAATCTCGCTCATGGCGGTGGTGAGCTGGGCCATGGCCGCGTTGGACTCCTTCACTACCTGGGTCATCTCCACCATGAGACTATTGGCCTGGTTGGCATGATCGGCATTCTGCTTCGTCATGGAAGCCATTTCTTCCAGGGACGAGGAAGTCTCTTCCAGGGAGGCGGCCTGTTCGGAGGCCCCTTCCGCAAGGGACTGGCTGCTTGCGGATACCTGGGCGGAGGCCGCGGCAACCTGGTGGGAGCCTTCCCCGAGACCCTGGACCACCCGGGCGATCGGCCTGGAAATACTGCGGGCAAAGAAGAATACCAGGACCAGGGTCAGTCCCAAGAAAACAATCCCTACCAGGAAAATGCCGTTGCGAATGGCGTGGGCGGGGGCCAGGAATTCTTCATCCGGCTGAGTCACGGCCACGCTCCAACCGGTCAGGCCCACCGGCGCGTATCCCGCAATCTTGGGGATCCCCTCGAAAACGTAGGACTCGACTCCGGCTTTTTGAGCCAGCATGTTGCTCACGATGCTTTCCATTCCCTTGGCGTTCTTCAGCTCCAGCTCGAGGATGAGATCCCTTCTGGGGTGAGCGATCACGCGCCCGCCCGCATCGGTCATGAAGGCATAGCCGGTGGCTCCCATTTTGGTTGCGGCAATCTTTTCCACCAGGAAGTCAATCTTCAGAGGAATGGAGACGGACCCCAGAAACTCGCCCGTGGGCCCGTAGATGGGAGCGCAGATGGGGGCCACGGGGTTGCCGGTCTTTTGGGACTTGACCACGGTCCCGACGTTGGTCTTTCCCTTCCCGGCGGCCAGGAAGTAGTCGCGGTTGGAAATGCTGAGATTTGCGTATTCCCCGTTGCTCCCATCGGCCACGATCCCTCCCTTGGAGTTCGTGACCAGGATGGATTCATACTCGTTGCCGATTTGTTTCATGATGCCGGAGAGGCGCCGATTCAGCCTCTGGATGTCCGCCCCGTACTCCTCCGCGTTGGCTGCGGCAACCTTGGCGGCCGTATCAATGATGAGCGGCTCCTGGGACAATTCCTTCACCACTTTGAGCTCGCTCGAAAGGGCGACCTGGGTCATGTCGGCGAGCTTGGCGGTCACGTTGGCGGCCTGTTCCCGGGAAAGGGCCGTGAGGGCGTTGGAAGCCTTCATGATTGCGAAAAGGCCGATGATCAGCAGCGGCACCACCACGATGACGATGCCGCCCAGTGTGAGTCGTGTACCCAGAGTCAGTTTCCTCATGATTCCCTCGATCCTCTCTTCTTACGTAGTCAACGGATGCCGGTCGAATTGGTTTTGGGGCAGTCGCCGGTCCGGGCCGATGAAGTCGCCTCGGTTGGTGCTTTGCGTCTACCCGGGAAACGCAAGCAGCACGGCTGCCTGCTGGGGACTATCGGCAGAAGAAAGGAAAAAGTCGATACCGGAAAATCACCTATGGAATGCGTAGAAAGGGTGGGTACTACCCGTGAGAAAGAAGGTGGGATCGAAGATTGATCTTCTCGTTCTTCAATCCCAGTTTCACGCGCAGGTTGTAGCGGTGGGCCGAGACGGTCTTGGGGGCGACTCCCAGCAGCCGGGCGATTTCCTTGGTGGTCTTGCCGTCTTTGACCAGGCCCGCCACCTGGAGTTCCGTGGGAGTGAGGCCCGTGAACTTGGTGGAGAGGTTCTTCAAGAAGGGGGACAGGACTTCGTTGAGGTGAGACTCAAGAATCCCGATGTAGGTCCTTTGGGTCTCATCGAGCCGGCTCTGCTTGATCTTATCGAGGTAAGGCAGGACCATTTCCTTCAAGTTGGCCAGGACGCTTTCCTGGAGCTCCTTTTCATCGTCCGCCCTTTTCTGGAGCAACACGTTCAAGGCGGCATTCATCTCCTCGAGTTGATGGGTCTTGTTTTCCAGCGCCTTCTCTCGTTGCTGCAAAGCGGACTCCATGGCCTTGCGCTTGCTGATGTCGCGGATGGACTCGATGGCCCCCGCAATATTTCCCTCCCGGTCGTAGAGAGGGGCCGCCGTGCCCCAAACGTAGGCGCCCCTTCCTTGGAAGGCATTGGGGGCATGCCCTTCGGCACGGAGCTGGTTCCCCTTCCGCTCGACAAAGTCGTAACCGGCGGCAGGCTCGGCGCCCCCCGTCACCACCATATCGAGGAGCATGGGCCGGGGTTTTCCATAGAAGGCAACGGCATAGGCGTAATCCCCCTTCCCGAGGATATCCTCTTTCCTCACGCCGGTCATCTCCTCGACGGCCCGGTTCCAGGCAATGACCTTTCGTTCCTTGTCGACGACCAGGGTGGCATCGGGCAGGAAATCGATGATGTAGGACAGCTGCTGCTGGGATTCCCTCAGCTCGGCTTCGGCCTTTTGGCGTCGGCGTTCCCTTTCCAGGTTGTCCAGGGCAAAGCCGATGTCTCCGGCCACCTTTTCCAGGAGTTTCACATCTTCCAGGCCAAAGAACCCGATCTCGTCGGAATAGATGGTCAGAGCGCCCCACACCCGTCCCCCCGATTCGATGGGGAAAGCGGCGGCGGCCTTGATCCCGAAACCCGCGGCCCGCTCGTGCCACGGCTTGGTGGGCTGGTCGTGCAGGAAGTCGTTGTACACAAACGGGCGCTTATGGCGAATACAACTGCCCGTGGGCCCGCGCCCCTCGGGACGATCGTCGGCGTACACGGAAATGCCGTGGGCATAATCGTAGGCCCCGCCCCAAATGGCTGTGGGCACAACCCGGTGGCTTTCCTCGTCCACGTAGCCGATCCAGGCCAGGAGAAAGCCCCCTTCGTCCACGATCACCCGGCAGGCCTCTTCCAGGAAAACCTCGGGGGAGGTGGCCCTCACCACCGCCTGGCTCACCCGGCTCAGCACTCGGTAGAGGCGATTGAGCAATTTGATCTCCCGCTCGTGCCACACTCGTTCCGTGACGTCCCGGATCAGCTCCAGCTTGGATAGAGTGCCGTCCGGGTTGACTATGGGGGCGCTGATCACATCGTACCAGCGGTCGTCTTTGGGGCCCCGGGTTTCCCACCGAACGGTCTCTCCCCGAAATACATGCTCGTTGGCGCACCACGGGCAAACGGAATCCCTCTCGTGGAGGACCCTATGGCAGAGCCCGCCTGTTCCATCGTATCCCTTTCGCCGGACGAGCCGCTCGTCCATGAACTCGATGCGATAGTCCCGCGAACAAACGTAAACGAACCCGTCGAAGGCCTTCAGGATGGCGTTCAACCGGGCAGCGGTCGTATCGAAGGAAGGGGTCGCAGGCGTGTTTCGGGGTTGGCGAGCCTTCGAGTCGGCAACCCACCGGCGCAATTCCTTCAATTCTTGTATGAGCTGCACTTTGGTTTTATCCCGGTCTCTCATGGTTGAATTTCCTGGAAACAACTCCCTCGTTCCTTGAACTGCCCACGGGATCGGGCAGGAGGGAGGAATCATTGCTCGGGCTCGATCGGACCGTTGAGAAAGTCCTCGAGTTTTTGGATCAGAACCTTCCTGCGCCGGGTCTCGCAGGACCAGAGGACCAGGACCTCCCAGCCCAGCCGGGCCAAGGCTTCGGCATTCTCCCGGTCGCGTTCCATGGTTCGCCCGATTTTGGCCTTCCAGAATTCCACGTTGGTGGACGGAAGCTTGGACCTGGGACAATCGGGATGTCCGTGCCAGAAACAGCCGTGGACGAAAATGGCTTTCTTGCGCCCGGGGAGCGCGATGTCCGGTTTTCCGGGCAGCTTCGAATAATGCAGCCGGTAGCGAAAGCCCATGGCATGAAGGACCTTTCTGACCTGCAACTCGGGCCGGGTGTTGCTCCCATGAATTCGAGACATGATCCAGCTTCGCTGTTGTTCCGAGAACACATCCGCCATTGAATTCCTTGTGGGCGCAAAAGACGTTTCTCCCGACCGCCCCTCTCCGAGAACCCCCACCCGGCTTGCCCCTCTCCCCTCGAGGGCCCACGTTCAGTGTAGGGGCATGCCCGGGAGCAGTCAACGAAGAACCGGGTCCCGTGCCGGGGACGCCGGCGGGCTCCCTTGGATCAACCCGGCCCGCCGTGGAGACGACGTCTCGAGGATCGCCCGACCTCGATCGGCTTCCGGTCGGGGTCGACTCGTGGCAGGCGCACGCGGTTGGTGTGGGACATTTTTTAGTTTCGATGATAAGATCGTGAAGCCCTCATGTTAGGCAAGGGAATTCAACGGGTCCCAACCCATGACGGTTTCGTAATAAGTCCTGAAGAGTGCGTTTCTTCGACCCTAAACGAGTGAATTCATTAGGTGCCGTACCGAGAAGAACGACTTCTTGCGGGATCCCGACGACTCATGGGTTCCGAGTCCTTTGAGAGTCTTTGCCGGGTTTTCCCGGCAGCCCCGGGTTTCGGGTCGAAATCGACACAAGGCCGAAGGGGGCTCGAGGCCCCGGCAAGTCCGGCAGATGAAACCGTTTTACGGGAACCCGCAGGCAGGTGGTGAGCATGGACGAACCCGGAATTTCCCGCGAGTTGGCCGCCCGGTACGGCCGCCAGGCCGTTGAAATCATCGAATCCGGGGAATACGTGTCTCCTTCGGGTCGAGTGGTTCAAATCGGGCACCGGGTAAAACGCTCCGTCGAGGGGACGGTCTCCTACCCTCCGGATCGTCCTTTCCAAGAATCGGCCCGGGGCCCATTTGCTACCGGAATCACCGTGCAAAACACCACGACCCTCGAGGCCGCTCGCACCTTGATTGTCGCGGGGGATTTTCCGGCGGTGCTCAACTTTGCTTCGGCAACCCACCCGGGGGGCGGGTTTCTCTCGGGGGCCCGGGCCCAGGAGGAGTCCCTGGCCCGTTCATCGGCCCTTTATGCCTGTATCCGGAACGATCCCATGTACGTGTTTCACCGGTCGCTTCGGGACCCTCTTTACACCAATTACGCCATCTATTCTCCCGACGTGCCGGTCTTCCGAGCCGACGACGGCAGTCTCCTGGAAGGGCCCTATACGGTGGCGATCATCACCTCCCCGGCCGTGAACGCCGTCCGGCTGGACCCGGCAAGAAGAAACGAAATCGGCCCGGCCATGTGGCGGCGTATTCTCAAAGTACTGTCCATCGGTCTCCATCACGGTCACGATGCCCTGGTCCTGGGGGCCTGGGGCTGTGGGGCCTTCGGCAACGACGGCCGTGAAATCGCCGGGTTGTTTCACAGGGCTCTCGAGGACAATTTCAAGGGGGCCTTCCGACACATTGTGTTTGCGGTCCTGGATCGGTCTCGGGGCCGGAAGGTCATCGGTCCCTTCCGAGAAGCCTTCGAGGGGGAGGTGGGGTCCCGGGATTCCGGACGCTTCTGAAAAGCCCAAACGAACGAGGTGAAGCCATGATCATTCCCGTCATTCTGGCCGGTGGTTCCGGAACGAGGCTGTGGCCCTTTTCGCGGGAGCTCTACCCCAAACAACTGCTCCCGTTGGTGGACGACCGGACGTTGCTTCAGAATACCGTCTTGAGGCTCAGCGGCATGGAAGGCATCGCCGATCCCATCGTCCTGTGCAATGAAAACCACCGCTTCCTGGTTGCCGAGCAGTTTCTGGCCGTCAACGTCCGGCCCGCCTCCATCCTTCTCGAACCGGTGGGGAGGAACACGGCACCCGCCGTTGCCGTTGCCGCCCTTCATGCTGCCGCCGCCGATGAGCAGGTCGTCCTCTTGGTGCTTCCCGCCGACCATCACATCGAGGATGTCCGGGCTTTCCAGGACGCCGTGCAGGTGGGGGCCCGGTTTGCCCGGGAGGATTATCTCATTACCTTCGGAATCGTCCCGGACGCTCCCGAGACCGGCTACGGGTACATCCAGGGGGGGGACCGGGTCCGGACCTCGGGAGGCGACCTCGAGGCGGTGAAGATTCGCAAGTTTGTCGAAAAACCCGATCCGAAGACGGCCCGGGAGTACGTCGATTCGGGGAGTTATTTCTGGAACAGCGGGATGTTCCTGTTCCGGGCCTCGAGAATCTTGGCGGAAATGGCCCAATTCGCCCCTGCCGTGGTCGAAGCCTGTCGAGTCGCTCTCGAGAAGGGAGTCCCCGACCTGGATTTCTACCGGTTGGATTCCGAGGCCTTTCATGCATGTCCCGGCGATTCCATCGACTACGCCGTGATGGAAAAGACCCAAAGCGGGGTCATGATTCCTCTCTCGGCGGGCTGGAACGACCTGGGATCCTGGGACGCCCTCTGGAAAGCCCAGCCGAAGGACGAAAGACAGAATGTTTCCCTGGGCGACGTCCTGGTCCACGACGTGGAACGGTGCTACATCCATTCCACCAGTCGCATGGTGGCGGCCATCGGGCTCAAAGACCACATCGTCGTGGAGACCTCGGATGCAGTCCTGATTTCGAGCTGGGATCGAGTCCAGGAAGTCAAGAGCCTGGTGCAAAGAATGAAAAACGGGGATCGCGAGGAAGCCTTGACCCACCGAAAGGTCTATCGTCCGTGGGGTTCCTACGAAGGTCTCAACCTGGGGGACCGCTTCCAGGTGAAACGCCTCACCGTCAAGCCCGGGGCGAAGCTTTCCCTCCAGAGGCA
>JARKQW010000005.1 GCA_029974695.1 Syntrophobacteraceae bacterium
CCTCGGGGGTGAGCAGTGGTGCAACGCCGGCCCACCAGGTGGCGTAGTCGCGGTCCACGGGCTGTTCCTCGATGCGCAGCAGGTAGGACTGCAGGCCGGGAGCCACGGTCGAATCCGCCAGGAGGTCTTCGAAGAGGTCCAGCCACCGGGGATCGATTTCTCCCCGGGGGTCTTCCAGCAGGCGAATCCGCTGAAGATCCGTCAGCTTCCGCATGGCGTCCACCCGGTTGTGGCCGTTGGGGTCCAGCAGGACTTGTTTTCTCAAAAGATCGGGGGTGGAATTCCGGTGGGAGAAGGTACCGTAAAAGGAAGAATCCCGGTTCATGGAAGCGAAGGCGGGTTCCGCCTCGATCCCGGAAAGGGTCAAGGATGCCTCCTCCCGGTTGAGCTGGAAGACCTGGCCGGTGCCGGGAAGGTCCTTCCCGTCTTCCCCCACCAAGGCGAGCTCGATGGGGATGTGAAACGGGGCTTCTCCCGGCGGCACCTCTTGGCGCCACCGGATGTGAAATTCCTTCTTGGCCGGGTCGAAGGAGGTTTCCGCCGTCACCCGGGGGTACCCGATGCGATAGAGCCATCCCTTCTTGAATGGTTCCAGGGAAGTCCCGGAGACCTCTTCGAAACAGGCGAAAAACTGGTCCGTATCGGCGTTCCCGTGCCGGTATCGCTGAAAGTAGAGGGTCTTTCCGGCAAGGAAGTTTTCTTCTCCCAGCACCCGCCGAAGCATGCCGATGATTTCGGCCGCCTTCACATAGGTCACCCCGTCGATGAGCTCGTCCGGGTCGTTGAAGCCTTCTCGGACCACCCGGCCCACATGCCCTCCGTCCTCGATGGCCAGGGGCCCGAGGAGAGGATTTCGGATGCCGTCCACTTGCAGCAGGCGAACCAGGGTCGGATCGAACCGGTCGGCCATAAAGCGGCGTTCCACATCCACGGTGTAGGCTTCGTTCAGCCACACGTCGAAGGGAGTGTCCATAGTGGTTTCGCTCCCGCACTGGTTGTGTTCGAATTCGTGGACGATGACGGCATGGGCATAGAGGAGCGATGCGTCCAGGCTGTGCTCGTGAACCAGGGCGGCATCCGTGACGATGGTGGTGTTCCCCACGTTTTCCATGCCGCCGAAATTGGACTTGGTCATGCAGATGGTGCGGTAGGTGTCCCCGGTGTAGGTGTAATCCTGGGTTTCCCGGATCCACAGAACGGCCTTCTTGAGGATTTCCATGGGAACCCGGGCATACGGGCTCATCCCGGGGGGAACCAGGTACTCGAGTCGCACCGTTCGGCCGTCAGGGTAGGTCACCCGGTCCGTCAAGGTGTCCCAGGTGCCCGCACAGGCGATGAACAGGTAAGGAGCCATGGGAACGGGGTTTTCGAAGGTGATGGTGCGGCGCCGGGGGTCCCCGGGCTTGGGGACCGGAACCCCTTGGGGATTGGACTCGAGGTTCACGTTGCCGTTGCTGATGAGGTGCGTGTACCGGGCATCCCCCTCGAGGGTGGTGGTCATGGTGCACTTGGCACGGCAGTCGTCCAGGATGGGCATGATCCGCTGGAAACCCCATTGCTGGCATTGGGACATGTATTGCTGGGGGGCCCCCGGAGGGGTCACGTCCTTGTAGATTCCCTCGAGGATATGGTCCGACGGGTAACAGCGGGTGCGGGTCCGAACCCACAAGGGGCGGTCTCGGGAAACCGGCCGGGGAAAGAAGAGGACCAGCTTGTTCCGATCCCTTCGGTCTTCGTAGGCCAGGGCTTCCCAGCTGCCCGGGGAATCCGGGGAGGTCTCCCTCCATTCCACCGCCAGGATGTCCAGGCCGTTGGCGTCCAGTTCCAGGACTTCCATGGGGCCGCGGGGCGTCATCCGCATGCAGTTGACCGCTTCCACGAAATCCGGCCGGAAATCCAGATAGATATCCAGGTGCTCCGGGCGAACCGGAAGTTCCCCGAAACTTTCACGACGATAACGGTATTCCACGAATGTCTCCTTCTTGTCGTTCCGTCAAACCGAGCGGTTCCAGCCGGGAAAGGGACGCAATCCCGAGCCTCCCGGCCTCCTCGCCCCCAGGCCCACGCTTCCATCATCGAGCCTCGAATTCCCCCGGTGGGCTTCGCTTCGCCGCGCCCACCCTACGGCCCTCCACGCTTCCCGGCTATTTTGCCCCTCGCCTCCAGCCCCTTGCCCCTCGCCCTAATAATAGGTCGTCCGGCAGCGATGGTAGGGTCGGCGTCGGTAGGCGTCCCGTTGACCCAGGTTCCAGAGCCCCCGGTCGATTTGCGCACTCATGAGATTCCGGCCTCGTTGGAGCAGTTCTTCCTTGATGGCCTCCACGGCCCAAAGGGTCAGGGCCCGGATCTCGACCTCTTCGTGGCTCCCGGGTTGGAGCTCCTCCCGGCGATCCACTCGGGCTGCCAGGGGCGAATCATAGGAAAGGACTCCCAGTTCCCTGAGCACCTGGGGGAGCTTGTAGTCCGCAAAGGCCGTCAGGGCCTCCAGGTCATGAAACTCGCCGAAGCTTTTGCCCTCGAAGGCGCAGTAAAGGTCCCAAACCAGGAGCTGGGCCCGTTTCAGGAAATTTACCTTATATCCTCTGTATAGGGCCTGGTCCCGAAAACCGGGGAAGCTCTCCACCACCAGGCGAACCAATTTCAGGGCACTTTTCGAAGCTTCCTCGATGAGATTGACGAAATCTCCCCCCCAACGCTCCTCGAGAATGCGGCCCGCCTCTCGCAGGTTTCGGAGGCGCTCGGGAAAAAGGGGGATGTCCCCTTCCCCCGCAAATACCCGCCGCAGGTCCTCTTCTTCGAGGGAGGCCAGCCAGGAGGCCCGCGTGACGGGGGTTCTTCGTTCCATGGCCCGGTTGAGGCTTGCGGCCAGGCCCCAGTACCCGGACCAACGGCGGCCGCCGTGGATCACCGTCCAGGTCTTTTGGCCGGGGGAAGGCCAGAAACAATGGTTCAGAACATCCAGTACCAGGATCCAACGAGCGGTTTCCTCCCCGCCGTCAAAGAAATGGCAGGGGTGTTTCCAGGAAAGGCCGGGGAAGTCCTCTTGTTCTTCGAGACGGTCGGCGGCGTCTTTCACGGCTTCGGGGTGAAAGAGCACATGTTCCGATTGCAACACCACCGGCTCAATAGAACGAACAATCTCATGATCCGGTGTGGTGCCCATTGCGTATCTCATTCAGTTCCTTCCTCCCCGGGATTCTGCGTGTGGCCGCAATCCTTGGCTTGACTTCAAGCCCTCTTTATAATAGGTTTCCTAGCCGAAGGATCCTCTTCTGCCACATCCCCGGTGCCTTTTCAACGCACTTATTTGCAGCGTGTCGACGTTGCTCCTGGATGAATGGGTTGTACACTTTTCACGGACCGTTGAAGGAGGGCAAGATGAAGAGAATTGCAACTGTGTGTCTCGCTCTATGCATGGCCGCGGCCTTGTCGGCCGGGCCGACCCTCGCGCAGGATTCCATCAAGGTGGGCATCATCCTTCCCTTAACCGGAGGCCAGGCTGCCTTCGGAGAAATCGAAAAGAACTCCTTCGAGTTGGCCCTGGAGGAAATCAATGCCGGGG
>JARKQW010000009.1 GCA_029974695.1 Syntrophobacteraceae bacterium
GACTACAAGGGGTTGGTTGCGTTCTTTCGGGGAGTGGCGCAAAAGAAGCCCGATTCCGTCCCGGTCCACAACTATCTGCTCTACGGGCTTCTGAAAACCGGGGACAACAAGGGCGCCTTGAAAGAACTCGAAGAGCTCGCCCGGCTCCAACCCAAGGAAAAGAAGCACCTGCGGCAGGCGGCACGCCTCTACGAGTCCGCGGGCAATACCTCGGAAGCCTTGAAAAAGCTGGATCAACTGCTCAAGCTGGACCCCCAGGACAAGGAAGCCAAGGACGACTACCTGCGATTGCGCATGCAGGGGTTGTCCAAGAAGAAACAGCCGTGATCCGTCGGGGTCGAGGGCGCGTCCCGGAACCAATGGGGTCAAGGCCCGGGGCGGGCCGGGGAGCACGGGAGGGATTTTTCCCCCGCCCGGCGGCGCCCCGGGATTCGAGATCCGTTCCATTCCCCCCGAGGGCGGAAAGCGGGAAGGGATGGAAAACCGCCCGGCAAAATCCACCCGCGCACCGGGACTTTGCTGTTGCAGTCCCGGCGGTTTTGTTGTATCAGTGTCTCCGTTTCGAGGTTCCATCGAAGCGTGGGCGGGTAACTCAGCGGTGAGAGTGCCATCCTCACACGGTGGAGGTCGGAGGTTCGAATCCTCTCCCGCCCACCACAACTTCCCAAGATCTTCGCAGCTTGCAGGGCCTCTCCCCTAAACGTTCGTCAACAAATCCGCTACAGTGCCTGCTCTTTTGGCTCCACCGGATCCCGTTCCGGAACGCCCTTCCCGGTGCGGCGGCGGGGCGTCTTTCATGAAAACTCGCCGCCGGATGAGAAAAACATTCGCCTTGACGGCACGCGCAAAGGGTGGAAATCCGGCGCCCGGTCTTCTCTCCGGCACTGGAGAAGCCTACTCTTACGATTCGCCCAGGGAAGGAGTGTCCTCGGTACAGGCCGGCACCGGGTGCCGTATCACCCAGGAGCAAGTCATCGCGAATGCGAAAGTGTATACCGGGAATGTCAAGTCCTTGAATGAAGAAAACATCAACGGGAATTGTCCCACCCGGCAGCCAAACCCGGCCGGCTGGGGATCACGGGCTTCCGCCGGGGCGCCTACTACACCATCCTTTACGCCGCAAGAAGCCGCGCCGTGAACGCGGCGGTCGCCTGGTACGGACAAATCAAGATGCCCCACACACCCGGGGTGAGAACGGTGAGCCCCCTCGAGGTCGCAGACAAGATTACCGCCCCTTTCCTGGGGCTTTACGGGGATGCGGATGCAGGCATCCCGGCGGCGGACGCGAGGGGAATGGAAGCCGTCATGAAAGCGGTGAACCGGACGGCGGAATTCCTCCTTTATCCCGGGGCGCTCCACGCCTTTTACGCCGACTATCGCCCGAGCTACCATGCCGATGCGGCCAAAGATGCCTGGAATCGGTGCCTCGAGTGGTTCAAAAAGTACCTCTAGACGGGACACACCGCTTCTCTGTCTGAGAGATCCGGCAGCCCCTCGTTTCACTCAATCCCCGTGCCTCCGGGAACCACGAACATGGATCCCGGGCACGGGGTAAATTCGCAGATTTTCAATCCCGTTCCCCTCTGGCGAAGTGACGGGAAACCCTGTTATACTCGCACCCTGAACCGGCAAATCCCGGAGGACGCTCCCAATTCAATTCGCCGTTCACCCTTCCGA
>JARKQW010000014.1 GCA_029974695.1 Syntrophobacteraceae bacterium
CTGGAATCCGTCCGAGCCATGGTGGACCCCGAGCGCTGCGACGGCTGCGCCCTGTGCCTGGATGTGTGCCCGTACCACGCCATCAGCATGGAAGATCCCCGCAGACTGGGAGGCAAACAGCGTATTCATATCAGCGCC
Source organism: Syntrophobacteraceae bacterium (assembly GCA_029974695.1). Lineage (GTDB taxonomy): Bacteria > Desulfobacterota > Syntrophobacteria > Syntrophobacterales > Syntrophobacteraceae > JAGPLX01. The sequence goes on from JARKQW010000014.1 coordinate 139, forward strand.
GCCAAGTGCAAGGGTTGCGGGCTTTGTCAGGCCACCTGTCCCAAAGACGGGGTCAACGTAGGCGGGTTCACCAACCGACAGCTCTCGGCCCAAGTCAAGGCGGCCATCAAGAAGGAAATCTGATCCTCGCTTCCGCGCAGTCTCTAAAGTCTGTTGCTTTGGAGGGAAAACCCGATGCCCTTTGAACCCCTCATTCTCGCATTCGCCTGTGACTGGTGTTCCTATCCCGCGGCAGACCTGGCCGGGACGGTTCGGATGCAATACCCGACCAATATCCGAATCATCCGGGTTACATGCAGCGGGATGGTTCATCCCAACCTGGTGGTGGAAGCGTTCCATCAGGGCGCCGACGGGGTGATGGTCATGGGATGCCACCCCGGCGAATGCCGTTACCTGGACGGCAACACCAAGGCCGAGGCCAGGATGGCCATAATCGAGGACGTTCTGTCGGTTTTGGGGGTCGAGAAGGAGCGGTTCCGGCTGGTTTGGCTGTCCTCGGCCGAGGCCGAACGGTTCGTGGAACTCGTCAAGGAAATGACCGAGTCCGTGAGGAGACTCGGACCGTCCCCCCTGGGATTCGACGAAGCACCCGCCCTGGGTCCCGGGGATCCTTCGGGCGAGTGATTCTCCTTTCTTCCCCCCTTTGGTAGGCCGTAGGCACAATGCACAATCATTTTGCACAACTTTTCGCGGCCGTGGATGGAAAGATCCTTGCATCCGGTTGCTTTCCGGCTTTATATAGGAGAAAGCCTTGCGGTTCATTCGGCCACACGTCCTCCGGGCATTTCCGAATCCCGACGTGGCACCCAGTTCGGTCCAAGAAACCAGCCAATGACGAGGAGCCTGGCATGAAGCGGGAAGACAGAAAGTCGAAGGTCCGAGCGGAACGAGTTGACACGAAACCCGGGTCCATTGGACACATGACCGTGGACCAGATCAAAGAGCGCACCATTGGCGAGAACCTCAACGTGACCTGCCCCGAATGCGGCGAGATTCATCTCACCTTGGAAGATATCGAAGAAGCGGAAAAGAAGAAAATCACCAAGACGGCTAAATACCGGAAGATCCGAGCTGAGGCCGTAGCCCGCACGGATCGCTGACCCTTTCCCTCCCTTCCGGGCCCCCTCTTCTCCCCAGGTCCCAATGGGTTCCTGCGGACTTCCGTTGCCCCCCGACTGGGGCGCGAACCGTTGCGGGAATGGTCCTCGGGGACCCTGTGGGCAAGCCCCTCCAAGGCTGCGGGGGATCGCTCCGTTGCGCCGTTTGGGGGGGAGAAATTGCACTTGATCTTTTGGGGTTCCTTGAGTATTCACTCTTGCTGGGAATCCTTCCCGGCCCAAGATCCCATGTCTGCAATGCCGTCTTCAACCTCCGGAACGGGAACGGTTTTGCGCCGGTCTGCCCTTCAGAGGCTATCGCTCCGGAATGATCGCCGCCGTGCATGTCCCTCCGGGACCATCTTCGACAATGAGCGGTAAAAAGCATGCCGACCGAGCCGTAGCGCCTTTTTTTTCGTTTTCATTTCTCCGGGACAGGGGGCGCGATCTCGAGGGGTCCCGGCGGGGTGCCCGGCGCAAGCCGGGAGGAGCCGTTGAAATCCGCAGGATATGAAAAAGGAAAAGCATGAAACGCTTCAGTCTCGGACCGTTCTTCACTCGCCTTGCATCCCCGGGAGAGCTTCTTGTCCTTTTCGCAACCGTCTGTTTCCTAACCTTTGCCCTGGGAATGCCCCCTTCCTGTTCCTGGGCGGCGTCCTCGGTCAACGTCCCCCTGGACCACTGGGCCTACGGGGCCCTGGATAAGCTGGACGGATTCGGCCTGATCCACTCCGACCTTCAAGGCACGCGACCCTTTTCCCGGAAGGAATTTGCCCGCCTCATCCAGGAAGCCGCGACGGAGAAAGCGCGCCTCGGCAAAGATCTCCCCTCCCTGCCCTCCTATCTCCTGGAAAAGCTCCAGCGGGAGTTCAAGAGGGAACTGTCCACGCTGAAAGCGGAAGAAGGAAGGTCTTCCCTCTCCCACATCAAACCCCTGCAGGAATTTCAGGCCCGTTATGTGTACACGGACGGCGACCCCCGTCATTACCGGGGCTATGCCATGGGGTCCAAGGGAATGAACGCCACCGAAGGCAATCCCATGGTGAACAACAACGACGGTCTCATCTACGGTCAGCATCACAATCTGCAGCTCCGGTTCTCCACCAGTGCGGACTTCAAGGATTGGGCGTCCGCCTACCTCGAGCCCTACCTCCTTGTCCGCCAGGGGGACGGCCGACCGGGGGATTTCGACGAGGTCCAGGCGGACTTGCTTCGAGGCTACGGAAAGCTGGCACCCTGGAACGTGGAACTGCTCGTCGGGAGAGACTCCCTGTGGTGGGGCCAGGGCAGACACGGGGAACTGCTCATGAGCAACAACGCCTTCCCCCTGGACATGGTGAAGCTGTCCAATCCGGAGCCGGTCATCCTTCCCTGGTACCTGGGCTACCTGGGGCCGTTCAAATACACGCTTTTCCTCTCCCGCCTCGAGGACCTGCTCGTCATGAGCCCTCCCCCCAACCGGGAACCCTACTACACCGACGTGGGGTTTTTCGGCGTTCGCGCCAATTTCAAACCTCACCCCGTCTTCGAGATGGGCATTTCCATCACCACCATTTTCGGAGGAGATCGACAGCCGTCCCTGTCCTGGAAGGACATCGCGGGATTTTTCGGTGTCGCATCGGGCTCCAACGTCAAGATGAACCAGCTGGCGGAGCTCGACTTCCGGTTCCAGCTCCCGTTTTTGAGAAACATCGAGCTCTACGGGTCCTACGCGGGAGAAGACACCGGCGGACTCGAGTATATCGAGGAAATCCTTCTGGGAGACATCGGCTACATGGTGGGCGTCTATGTCCCCCGCCTCACCGACGACGGCCTCACGGACCTTCGCGTCGAGTACGCCAACAATGCCCATCGCGTCGACTCAACCCCCGGTGTCTGGTATGGTCACAGCACGTACCGGGGAGGCTACGTCCACGACGGGATGATCATGGGCCATCATATGTTCGGGGATGCCGAGGACCTCTTCGTTCGGGTAAGCCGATACCTGAGAAACGATCTGAACCTGGGAGTGGATTACGATTTCATGCGCCGGGGCATCACCCTCAATCCCATCCAGGAAAAGGTCAACGAATTCGGTGTGGACCTCACCTACGATTTCTGTGGGAGCATGCGGATTTCAGCGCGATACGGGTTCCAGATGGTGGACAACTACGATGTGAAGGAAGGAGTGGATCGCAAGAACCACTTGTTCACCACGGCCTTCAAGTGGGACTTCTAGGAACCGCAGAGAGGCGCAAGAAACCGAAAGAAAAATGGGTGAAGAACCGGTCTTTGGGCCCTGGGACGGAATCCGTGGGACGGACCTCTCCCGGCGACGGACCTTGCGCGGCCGGCGCCTCCGGAGAAGGTCCGACGGATTGGCGCAATGATGAAGAAAGCTCGGATCTAAGCTCTCAGCGCAATACCCACCGGCGGTCCACGACGAAGACGGCACCCTTCTCGAGGAGTGTTTCGAGACCGGTTCGTAGAGGACACCTTGATTGTCGAACATGAAGCCTGCAAGGCCCTCGCCGAGAAACCTGTCGCATGACTGCCGGGCCATCTCAGGGCCTGCGGGATCAAACACGGCCTCCCGACTCATTCCGGCGCCCCACAAATCGGAGCTCCGCAAGTTTGCCTTCTTCCAGGATTAGTTGCCCCCCTTGCGGCCTCTTTGCGCCTCTCTCTTCCTCTGTTCCTTGGTCATTTCCCCGCGGCTCGTTGCAGCTATCCGCGTTTCGCCTCCCGAGAAATAAAACATCGGACCCAGTGGTCGGGTGTCTGTTCCCGCAGTTCGGGCCGATCCGCCCGGCATCGTTCTTCTTGGAGGCGACAGGGTCCCGAAAAGGGGCAGCCGGCGGCATCTTTCGGCACGGGAGGAGCTTCCGTTCGCAGAGTCCTGCCGCGGGAGACGGCATCGGGGTCCGGAACGGGAATGGCTTCCAGGAGGGCCTGGGTATAGGGATGGAGCGGGTTTTGGAAGAGATCTTCCGTGGGAGCCAGTTCCACGATCACTCCGTGAACCATGACCGCCACCCGGTCGCTCAGGTGACGAACCACGGAAAGATCGTGGGAGATGAACAGGTAGGTGAGACCGAATCGCTCTTGGAGGTCCAGCAGCAGATTGATGACCTGGGCCTGGATGGACACGTCCAGGGCCGAGAGGGGTTCGTCGCAGATGACCAGGGCGGGTTGCACGGCCAGGGCTCGGGCAATCCCGATCCTTTGGCGCTGTCCTCCGCTGAACTCATGGGGGTAGCGGGTCAGGAGCTCGGGTCTCAGGCCGACCACCTCCATGAGGGCCCGGACCCTTTCCCGCCGTTCTTTCGGGCTTCCCATCCCGTGGATGACCAACCCTTCGGCGATGATTCGTCCCACCGTTTGGCGAGGGTTCAGGGAGGAATAGGGATCTTGGAAGATGATCTGCATGTGTCGGCGCAAGGCCCGGAGCTGGTCTGCGGGGAGGGCAAAGACGTTCCTCCCCTGGAAAAACACCTCCCCGCCCGAAGGCTCCTCCAGTCGCAGGATGAGCCTGCCGAGGGTGGATTTTCCGCACCCGCTTTCCCCCACCAGGCCCAGAGTCTCCCCCCGGTGAATGGAGAAATCCACCCCGTCCACGGCTCGAATGCACCCCACCTCTTTGCGCAGAAACCCGCGCGTGACCGGATAATGTTTTTTCATGTCCCGAACCTCCAAAATCAAGGGCCGTGGCGCCTCAGGGTCCATGCCCCGTCCCTCCTCCGTTTTCTTCATAGAGCCAGCATCGAACGGGATGGCCGTTTCGAGCCGGAATCAGCGGGGGTTCTTCCCCGTAACACCGATGGAAGACCTCCGGGCACCGGGTGTTGAACTTGCACCCTCGAGGCAGTTCCAGGAGACTGGGTACCACTCCGGGGATGGCTTCGAGGCGGGTTTTCGCTCCCGAGGAGACTCGACCGGGGATGGATTTCAGAAGTCTTCGGGTGTAAGGATGAAGAGGATGGTGAAACAGTTCCCTCACCGGGGCTTCCTCCACCACTCGGCCCGTATACAGGACCACCACGTCGTCGGCAAGGGACGCGATGACCCCCAGGTCGTGGGTGATCAGCAGCAGGGTCGTCCCCCGGCTCTCGCGCAGGTGCCGCAGCAGTTCAAGGATCTGGGCCTGGATGGTGACGTCCAGGGCCGTGGTGGGTTCGTCGGCGATGAGGAGCTGCGGACGACAGGCGACGGCCATGGCGATCATGACCCTCTGGCGCATCCCTCCGCTCATCTGGTGAGGGTAGTCCTTCATTCGGGTCTCGGGGGACGGGATCCCCACCTCCCGGAGCAGGTCCACGATGCGGTCGAGGGCTTCTTTCCCGGAGATCTTTCGGTGCCTTCGGATTCCTTCGAGGATTTGGTCCTGCACGCGGAAGACGGGGTTTAGCGAAGTCATGGGTTCCTGGAAAATCATGGAAATGCGATTGCCCCGGAGATCCTCCAACTCCTTTCGGTTCATGGAGAGCAGATCCGTGCCGTCAAAGAGAACCCGTCCCCCCACGATCTTTCCCGGCTCGGGAACCAGGCGCAGGATGGAATGGGCCGTCACGCTCTTGCCGCACCCGGACTCCCCCACGATCCCCACGGTCCGGCCTTCACGGACCCGGAAGGACACCCGGTCCACGGCCCGGGCAACCCCTTGCTCGGCAAAAAAGAAGGTCTGAAGGTCTTGTACATCCAGCAGAATGGGAGCCATCCTCGGCGGTCCGTTCAACAGGGAGACGCGGCCGCAATCCGGGCCGTCCGGTCATGGGCGGTTTCCCCGATACCTATACTCGACAACGGCCGTCCTCATCAAGGGCTCAAGGAAGTCCCCCAATGCAACCTTGACGGGTCGGGCGGAAATCGATAAGGTAAAAAAAAGCCTCGAGGAAAGGACAGGAGCCAATGGGAGTGGATGTTTCCGAAGGCCTCTCGGCCAGCCTGGAAGACTACCTCGAAGCGATTTACCATTTGGAGCAATCCAATCGAGTGGCTCGGGCCAAGGACATCGCAGACCAGCTAAACGTGCAGCGCGCCTCGGTCACGGGGGCCTTGAAGGCCCTGGCGGGCCGCGGGCTGGTGAATTACAGCCCGTACAGCTACATTACCTTGACCCCGGAGGGTCGAGCCATTGCCCGGGACGTGATCCACCGCCACGAAACCCTCAAGGATTTCTTCACCACCGCTCTCCAACTCAGCCCCGAACAAGCGGAAGCCAATGCCTGCCGAATCGAGCACTCCATCGATCCCGAGGCCATCGACCGGTTGGTTCGGTTTCTCGAGTTCATCAAGATTTGCCCCCGCATAGGGTCCGACTGGTTCACCGCCTTTGCCCGTTACTGCCGGAAGGGAATCCGTTCGTCCGACTGCGAAACCTGCGTGGAAGTGTGTCTGAGGCAGATCAGCCCCCAAGAAGAACCGCCGCCCCCCTAGAAATTCTCACCGGACGCATTCACCCCCGCGCCGCCCACCGCGGGCTGCGCAAACCGCGCGAAAACCACGGGCTGCCGCATTCGCACGCACCACGGCGAACAAGGTCCGTATCTAAGGTTCGGATCTCCGGGATCGTTGTTCAGTCTTTCACCTCCGACCTCTCTGCGGGCTTTCCCCCCCGACGGGCCGACCGTACCGCAAAATCGAGCATGCCCGAACTTTCTTCGTAGGCATCCCGGCAAAAACTCCCCAGGTGGCGGGCGCTCGCTTCGAAGTCCCGTACGAATCCCTCGAGATTTCCCTCCCCGTACCAGCGTTCGTAGGCGTCCAAGCCCTGGTGCAGGTGAGCCAGGATGTCGCGGGTATAGGGGTTCATCTGGGCGATGGCCGAATACAGGCTCCCGTTTTGGGCAAACATTCGCCCCAGAAGGTTGAT